>DASSVO010000064.1:0-34998 GCA_035706005.1 Gaiellaceae bacterium
GCGACGGTGATCGCGCGGCCGGCTCGCGGCGCCGCCACCGCGACCGCCTCCTGCAACGGCCGGCGGTCGGCCTCCTTCCAGACTCGCCCGACGACGAAGATGTTGTAGTCGGAGCCGAGCGAGAGCAGGAGCACCGAGAACGCGACCGGGACGTAGTACGGCAGGCCCGAGTCGTGCAGGACGGTCGTGAAGAAGTAGATCGTCAGGCCGAAGGTCGCGGCCAGCGCGGCCGCGCTCGCGACCAGGAGGTAGATCGGCGCGAACAGCGAGCGGAGGAAGAGCAACAGGAAGACGAAGTTGACGGCGAAGGCGACGCCGATGACGCGCCAGAGGGAGGTGTCGGTCGCGTGCACCGTCTCGAGCCCGAGCGCCGTCTCGCCGCCCCAGCCGACGCTCGCTCCGCCGAGCCCGTACCGATGGAGCAGCGCCGGCAGCGCTCCCTGGAGCCGCTCGAGGTGCCGGATCGCCGGCGCCTCCGTCGGATCGCTGTCGAAGATGATCGCGTACCGGGCCGCTCCGCCTCGTGGCGCGAAGGCGGCGCCGAAGCGTTGTCCGGTGGGCTGGTCGCCGGCGCCGACGACGCCAGCGACGTGCGGCTGCCGCTCGAGCGCGCTCTGGAGGCGGTCGAGCGCGGAACGTTCGTGCTGGATTCCCGGTTGCTGCAGGAGCAGCTCGGTCGGTGCGACGACTCCCGGCGCGAAGCCCTTGCCGGCCGCCCGCGCCGCTACGGCAACCGGATTGCCCGAGGGCAGTCCCTTGACGAGCTGCAGGCCGAGCGGCAGCCCGCCGCGCAGGCCGGACGCGGCCAGGCCGAGAGCGGCGAAGGCCCCCACAGCGAGCACGAGCGCGACCGGCTTCCTCGTCGCGAGGTGCGAGACTTTCTCCCGCCACCGCCGCACGGGCGGCGGGCCGTGCCGCAGCCCCGGCCAGAAGAGCGCAGGCCCGAGCAGGCGCAGCATCGCCGGCACGAGCAGGACCGAGACGAGGAGGCCGGTGGCGACGGTGATCGCCATCCCGGGCCCGAACGAGCGGAAGAAGCCGAGCGTCCCGAGCATCAGCGACGCGACCCCGAAGGAGACGACCGCGCCGGCTATGAAGACGATCGGCGTGTTGAGCGCGGTCGACCGGCGGACGGCCTCGCGCGCCGGCACACCGTCCCGCAGGGCCTCTCGCGCGCTGCTGAAGTAGAAGACGGAGTAGTCGGTGACGATGCCGAGCATCAGCGCGACGGCGACCCCCTGCAGCTCGTTCGGCATCGTCAGGCTCGAGTTCGCCTCGAGCCAGCCGAGGAGGTGCTGCGAGATCAGGTAGGCGAGCCCGGCGCTGAGCACCGTCAGGATCGGCGCGAGGACCGCGCGCAGCGCGATCCCCACTATGAGCACGATGAGCGCGACGGTCGCGCCCTCCACCCAGTGGATCCGGCTCGCCAGCAGGTCGAACTGCTCGATCCGCGCCCCCTCCGCCCCGGTCGCTCCGACGCTGCGGAGCCGGGGGCCGAGATACTCGGCGTACCGCTGCGTGTCGGTGAACGCGAGGCCCGACGCCGTGGTGCGCGGGAAGTAGAGGAACGTCACGATCGTCGTCCCGTGCTCGCGCGAGCCGGGGACGATCCCGAGCGTGTTCATCACCGGGACCGCGACGATGCCGCGGAGGCTCGGCACCTTGCCCTGGTCGACCTTGAGCGCCTTGGCGATGCTCTGCTGCTGCACCTTCGGCGACAAACCGCTCGCGTCCCGCTGCACGACGGCGTACGGCGTGGCGACCGGCGCGCCGAACAGGTGGGCCGACTTGCTCTCCACGGCGAGCGCCTGGGGATGCTGCGGCAGCAACGCGTCGCTCGTGGCGGTCGGGGCCGACGCGATCGACGGGAGGTAGCGATACGCGGCGTACGCCGACACACCGACGACGACGACGAGGAACGGCGCGAGCCAGACGACGATTCCGGCGTAGGCGCGCGCGAGGCGTCCGGCGGGCGGCGGCCCGGGCGGTCCCGCCTCGCCGCTCTGCCGCCGCCTCAACAGGCGGCGCGGTTTCTGCTGGATCACCGCTGCACCGTTTCCCGCGGGCGTCGCAACGCGACGACCCGTCGCGCCGGACGGTCCAGGCCGAGGCGGCGCAGCTCGGCGGCGGCGAGGTCGGCCGCCGGTGCGGAGCCTTTCGAGCCGTCGTAGCCGAGCTCCCGGAGCTCGTGGAACGGGAGGTGGGCGAGCGCCCTGTGCGCGAGGAACGCCTCTAGCCCGGGCTCGCCGTCCCAGCGAGCGATCGCGTGGCGTACGGCGTTCCGGTCCCGTCGCCAGCTGAGGCGGAGCGGGAGGTAGAGCGCGAGCAGCGGCACGGTGGGGATGAGCCCGATCGCAATGCCGAGGAGGACGGCGAGCTGGTCGATCGTCGTCGCCGTCGAGGCGCCGCTCGTACGGGCGCTCGCACCGGCGGCGACGGCCTGTGCGGCGAGGCTCGCTATCCGGCCGCCGACGAACGGCAGGTGGCCGATCGCGGCGAGCGCGTGTCCCGTCGACTCCGTTGCGGTGCCGGCCTTGACGACGGTATGACTGAGCGTGCGCAGCGCAGCCACCTCGTACGCGGTGTAGGTCGCGATCCCGATCCAGAACGCGGCCCAGATGACGAGCGCCACGTTGAGCCGGCGCATCGCGCGGGCGGAGAGGAAGGCCGGTGCGCTCGGCATGGGACCCGTGTTGCCGTCGCGCCCGGTCGCCAATCCCGGGCGCGACGGCTCGGTGGGTCAGCGGTGCGAGCTGGGGCCGTTCGCGCGGCAGCTCTGCTCGAGCAGCCGTGGATGACCCGCGGCGGCCTCGCGGTACATGCGCTGCTTGTACTGGTAGCCGCCGTCGTCGGCGAACACCTGCGTCGGGGTGTCCTCGGCGTACGGAGGTGACCAGTTCTCCGAGGCTCCCACCGGCGCGATCACCGTGTGGTTCCTCATCAGGTCGTCGAGCGCGGCCTGGGCACGGCGCTCCTCCGCCGCGTCGCCTGCGCGGATCGCGTCGACCCAGTAGCACTCCCAGGCGTCCTGGTCGAGAGAGACGGCGAATGCGCCGCCCGCGCCGAGGCTCGTGACCGAGTTCGGCGGCCAGTGGAGCGCCGGCCACGTGTACCCGGGAGGCATCGTCAGCTGCTTCTGCGCCTTCGCGTACTCGGCCTTCACGGTCGGCCCGTCGATGACGCTGCCGAGCAAGCTCGAGATGCCGTACGCACCGGAGGCGAGGAGCCCGCAGACGACGACCGCCGCAGTCACGAGCACGAGCGTGGGTCGCCGGCGACGCCACGACGTGCGGTCGAGCCGCCGGTCGGGCGGCGCGGCAACGATCCGGCCGAAGAGCGCCTCGGCGTCGACGGCGGTCCCGGCCGGGACGGGATTGGCCGCGCGGAGCCGGTTCAGAGTCTGGTCGGTCATGTTCCCTCCACGTCGATCCGGACGAGCGGCGCCGGTCGGCGCTCCTCTTCGAGCGCGGCTCGGAGCCGCCGGCGCGCCCGCAGAAGGCGGACACGGAACGCCGTCGGGTTGAGGCCGAGCGCGTGGGCCGCCTGCGTCGGCGCCAGGTCCTCCCAGGCCACGAGCAGGAGAGCCTCGCGGTCGGCCGGCCCGAGCGAGCGAAGCGCGCGGTCGAGCGGCGGATCGAGCTCCTGCAGCTCGGGAGCGGGGGCGGGCGGCTCCGAACCCACGGCGGCGGTCCGGCTCGCCGCGCGCCGCTCCGCGAGCAACAGGTTGCGGGCGGTGGCATAGAGCCAGGGCAACGGGTCGTCGCGAGGCACGTCGGCAAGCCGCCGCCAGGCGATGCTCATCGCCTCGGCGGCGATCCCGTCGGCATCGCGCGAGCCGCGTCGGCGAGCGTAAGCCGTGACCGCGCCGAGGTGCGCGAAGACCTCGCGGAACCGCTCCTCGGCCGGACGGCGATCGGTGTTGGATGTCATGACCCCATCTGTCGGAAGCGGCCCGGAGCGTTACTGCGTCTCGAACGCGGCGAGCAGCGCGTCATCCGGCGGCAGTGCCGACGGAGAGCCAGGCGCGCGCGTGGAGCGTGAAGCTGCCGTCGGGCAGGAGGGCGCGGCAGGCCTCGCGCAGCCGCGCCCGGCCGTCGGCGTCGAGCTTGGCGACGTAGGCGCCGGAGGAGGGACCGCCCCCGTGGGTGAACGGCTCCCAGTACTCGTCGAAGCCGGCGTAGTCGACGCTGGTCTCGATCGTGGTCTCGGTGACGTTCTCCAGGCCGACGCGGCGCATGCGCTTCGCGATATCGCCCTCGGTGCCGCCCACGGGCGTGCTCTCGCGGGCGAGCGACGGGTCGACGGAGCGGGCGGCTCGCCAGAACGTCGCGATCATCGTCATCCCTCCGCCTGCGAAATCCCACATGCACGCGGCGACGGTCCCGCCCGGCTTCGTCACGCGGGCCATCTCACGGATGCCCTGGTCGGCGTCGGTCATGAACGCCACGACGAGCGAGCTGAGCGCCGCGTCGAACTCGCCGTCGCCCCACGGGAGCTCCTCGGCGACGCCCTCCCGGATGTCAGCGCCCGGCAGGCGCTCCCGGCAGACGGCCGCGAATCCCGGCGCAGGATCGATGCCCGCCACGTTCTCCTCTCCGACGCGCCGCGCGAGCTCGGCGGTCAGGCCGCCGGGGCCGCAGCCGACGTCGACCACCCGCATCCCGGCAACGACGCCGACCGCGTCGGCCAGTTTCGGGGCGAGGCCGACGGCATAGCGGCCCATGAAGTTCTCGTAGCCCTCAGCTGCGGCCGCAGTGAATTCATCCACGCGCCAACTCAACCGCCGTGGCGGGAACGCGTCAAGGCGGTGGCTAGACTACGCCGCTCCGGGCGCGTAGCTCAGCGGGAGAGCACTCGCTTCACACGCGAGGGGTCGCTGGTTCGATCCCAGCCGCGCCCACTTTGAATGCCGCTGCGGCGGACTCGCGGCCTCAATAGGACACATTGGTGGCCGGATCCGTCTCGAACGTTATGTCGCTCCCGCCGTAGAGCCGGTCCTCGAACAGGTTCAGGGCGAGGATGCCGTTCCGGTGCTCGACACCGGCGTGCGCCCGTTCCCCCGCGATGGAGAGAACGCTCCCGCTCGTCGGGTTCGTCCAGTAGACGTCGTACGTCGGGTCGAAGTAGTGCCAACCTCCGTCGTAGTAGACCTCGGCCGACGAGTGACCGCCGGGTGCCCCGGTCCACGGATCCTGGTACGCGAACGAGACGTCCCGCACCGTGTAGCCGAGGTGCTTCAGGATCGCCCTGAATGCGATGACGTGGTAGCCGCACTCCCCTGCCTGCGCGCCCAGGATGGCGTTGGCGTTCGAGTCGAGATGATGATGCAACCTGCGCGTCGGAAGTGGCAGGCCCGGGGGGACGACAATCGCGTAGGTGGTCGAGCTGACATGGGTGGCGACGTAGTTCATCGCGGCGAGCGCCGTGAGCGCCCCGACCGAATAAGAGGAAGGCGCGTATTCCTTGCTCCAGCCGACTTCACGGCGCACCTGTAGGACGGCCGCCGCGAGTGGGGTCGTTCGCCTCGCGGCAAGTTCACTGCGCGCCGACCGCAGATCCGCACGTGCCCGAACGAGCGCTGCCCGTGTGTCGCGCAGCTGCAGTCGCAATCGAGCTACGACCGAGGGACCCGCGTGGGCCGCGTGGGACGCCCCAGCCGCCCGCCCGGGCAGAGCCCCCATGTCGGCCGCAACCGCAACGGCGATCACGAGCGATACGAAGCCGATCTTCATGCTTGCCCCCTTTTCTCTCGGTCGGATATCGCCCTGCCGCCGTGGTAAGAGCCGGGCTCCCAGCCCGAGTCTTGCACGCCGGGGCTACGATGCTGGTGGCGTGAGCAGAAGCGGTTTGTCTTTGCGTCCACTCGTCCCCGTCCCTGCCAGCGCCTCACACGCGAGGGGTCGCTGGCTCGATCCCGGCCGCGCCCACTCTTGACACGCCGCAGCCAAAAACCGGCCAACCCCGCCATCCGTGGAGGACTTCCGCGCTGGCTCGCGCCCGCCTTCCTGACCCTCTTTCTCGTCGCCGGGTGCGGCGGGAGCGGCAAGAGCGGCGACGGCACGACGAGCGTGACCCTCACGAGGGAGACGACGACGTCGACGACGACCAGGGCGCCGAGGCTGAGCAAGCATGAGCTCGCGCAGGAATACCAGCGAATCGCCAAGCCCTTGAGCAAGGTCGGGAATACCTTCGTCAGCAAGGCGGTGAAGTGGACGAAGCAGACGACGAACGAGGAAGCTGCGCGCGACGCGGCGCCTCTGATCGCGGCGTACAGGGAGGCCGATCGTGAGCTCCTCCGCATCAACTGGCCGCAGCCGATGGACCGACACGTGAAGTTGCTGGTCAGGGCCAACGACCTGCTGATCGCCGACCTCGTCTCCCTCCGGACGATCAACCTACGCGCCAGCTCGAGCTGGCAGAGCAAGTTCGTGCGGGACGCGAGCAGGGCCGCGACGGTGGTCGACATCGTCCGCGCAGACCTCGACCTGCCGGCCACCCGGTAGCTGCCTGGTTTAGGCGGCCGGGATCGGTCAATCGTTCAGTTGCACGTCTTCCCTTCTGGGCGTGCGAAGGACCCTCAGGGGCCCCGGCCGGAGTCACGGGGTAAAGCCGGCCGGGGTCCCCATCCAGCCGCATCCCGGCTACGCCACTGACGATCGCCGCAAAGAGCGGACAACTCGCGGCGGAGGCAGTTTGCATCTTGCCCGGATGTGTGACCCCGGAATGAACGCAATCCCCGAAGCACACGGAGGGCACCCCGCATGGCAGGAGCCACCAAGCAGGATCTCGAGATCGTGATCGATTCGCTGGAGGAGGAGTTCGAGCGGCTGCGCAACGAGGCGGCGGCTCGCGCCCAGGAGGCAGGAAAGGGGGCGGCGCTCATCGGCACGGCCGGCGCGCTCGGCCTCGCCGCCGCCGGAGCGCTCGGGTCGCTGCCGCTGCTCGCGCTCCGCCGTGTCCTGCCCGCCTGGCAGATCGCGCTTCTCGTCGCCGGCGGAAGCGCTGCCGGCGCCGTGGCGCTCGCGCGCGTGGGAGCCGCACGACTCGCCGCCATCGCGCCCGAGTCCTTGCAGCGAGAGCTGAACGAGGCGGTGGAGAACGTCGCCGGTGCCGCGCGGTGACGCGGTTGCGGTACTAACGGAGTACTAGCCGGGCATCGCCACCCGGGGCGGGCTTTTCACTCGTCCTCGTCGCGCCTCTCCAGGTCCGGGTCCAGCTGGTCGGCGCGCGCGCCGACCTCCGCGGCCATCCTCCGCGCCTCGCGAGCCTGCTCCTCCTGCTCGCGCGCGACCCGCTCACGCTCCTCGGCCTGCCGGGTCCGGGTCTCCGCTTCCTGGCGGAGCTCCTGCACCTGCTCCCTCCGCTGCGCCTTCTCGCGCCCACGCCGCGCCCCGAACAGGACGAACGCGAGAACGAGCAAGACGCCGATTCCGATCACGATCCATATCCACGTAGCCACAACGGCCTCCTGTCTCGGCCCGACGTCACCAATCCCGGGGCAAACGACAGCCCGCTCGGTTCGGTTGCGCCGGCGCCTCGACGCTAGGCGCGCGCCGGCAGGACGCGGCCGCGCACCTCGCCGAGCCCTACGCCGTTCGCAGCTCGGCCGCGGAGAACGACCTCGTCTCCGTCCTCGAGGAACCGCTCGCCGCGGAAGAGCTCGATCATCGATCCCTCCGAGCCCGGCTCCGCGCCGGAGATCGTCCCCGACGCCATCAGGTCTCCCGTTCGCAGCCGCGCCCCGTTCGACGTCGCGTGTGCGAGCTGCTGCGGGAGCGTCCAGTAGAGCGTCCTCGCGTTGCCCCGCGACACGGTCTCGCCGTTCAGCTCCACGTCGAGCGCGACGTCGAGCCCCCAGTCGCGCCCACCGGCGAGATGCGCCAGCGGCGGCGGCTCCTGCGGCGGCGCCTCCACCCGCGCGTCCTCGAGGAACGCGAGCGGCGTCACCCACGCAGACACCGAGGTCTGGAACGACTTGCCGAGATTGGGGCCGAGCGGGACGTACTCCCAGGCCTGGATGTCGCGCGCGCTCCAGTCGTTCACGAGCACCACGCCGAAGACGTGCTCGGCAAAGGCCTCCACCGGGACGGATTCGCCGAGCTCGGTGGGAACGCCGACGACGAAGCCGAGCTCGAGCTCGAAGTCGAGGCGGCGGCTCGGGCCGAAGGTCGGCGCCTCCTCGTCCGGCGCCTTCCGCTGGCCGCGGGGCCGTACGACGTCCGTCCCGGTGACGACGACGCTGCCGGCGCGGCCGTGGTACGCGACGGGGAGCCAGCGCCAGTTCGGCAGGAGCGGCTCCTGGTCGGGACGGAACATGCGGCCGAGGTTCGTCGCGTGCTCGAGCGAGGAGTAGAAGTCGACGTAGTCCGCGATCTCGAACGGCAGCCGGACTGCGGTTTCCCTCTCGGGAGCCCGCGGCCCGTCGTGAGCTCGCGCCGCGGCGACCGCCTCCTGCCAGGCGGCCGGGCCGGACGCGAGCAGGTCGTTCAGCGTCGACCGGGCGAAGACGTCGCCGAGACCGGAGAGATCGGTGACCTCGCCGTCCTCACACCACGCGAGGCCGCCCGTCGCGAGCGCGCCGAAGCCGGTCGTCACTCGAGGATCCCCAGCTGCTCGAGCTCCTCCACCGGCTCGAAGAACGAGCACGTCCCGATCGAGTGGAAGAGCGACGCCCGCACGTCGGCGAGTCGGGTTGGCAGCGCCTCCCGGTCGCGCCAGCGGAACGAGGCGGCATCGAGCGCGAAGGCAGGCGGCCGCTCGCGCAAAGCCTCCTCCTCGTCCCCGAAGACCGCCGCCGCGAGGAGATTGAGGAAGCCGTGCTCGCCCGCGTCGGTCGGGTACGGATGATGGAGGCCGGCCGTCGCCTTGAAGACGAGGCCGCGCGCGCGGCAGCCGCGGACGAGCTCGGCGAGCTCCTCGACGGTCGGGATCCGCTCGCCGCCGCAGCGGATCTTCGCGCGCAGCCCACGTGCCGCGACCTCGTCGAGCGGCACGCCCTCGAGATAGACGGCGTCGTCGTGCCTCTCGCTACCTGCGTCGACCACGGCTAGAGCGCGTCCCTCGTCCTGCGGCAGCTCCGCGAGCCGGGCCGCCGGCCACACGAGACGGCCGAGCAGCCACGCGTGCTCGCTCTCCCGTGCGCGCCGGTCCTCGGCGAGCGCGTCGGCCGGCGGCAGGTTCGCCGGCGGGAACATCGGCGCATGGTCGAAGAACCTCGTCAGGAGCGCGCGGCGCGCGTCGTCGGGCATGACGCCCGAGGCTACACTGGCCGCCGGGCCAGGCCCCGTGCAGTGGGAGCCTGCGAACCGCGTCAGATCCGGGAGGAAGCAGCGCTAAGTAGTTCCTCCTACGTGTGCGACAGGTCTGGCCCACTCTGCTTGAATCGGCCCGTGGCTGCTCTCTACCGGAAGTACCGTCCGCAGAGCTTCGAGGAGGTCGTCGGGCAGGAGGCGGTCGTCCGGACGCTGAGCAACGCGATCGGGACGGACGCGGTGCGCCAGGCCTACCTCTTCGCGGGCCCGCGCGGCACCGGCAAGACCTCGATGGCGCGCATCCTCGCCAAGTGCCTCAACTGCGCGCAGGGACCGACGACGACGCCCGACGGCACGTGCCACGCCTGCCGCGCGATCGCCGCCGGCACCTCCCTCGACGTGATCGAGATGGACGCCGCCTCGCAGCGCGGCATCGACGACATCCGCGAGATCCGCGACCGTGTCGTCCTCCAGCCGGTCGAGGGCCGCTACAAGGTCTACATCCTCGACGAGGCCCACCAGCTCACGGACGCCGCCTGGAACGCGCTGCTGAAGCTGATCGAGGAGCCGCCGCCGCATCTCGTCTTCGTCTTTTGCACGACGGATCTCTCGAAGGTGCTGCCGACCGTCCGCTCGCGCTGCCAGACCTTCGTCTTCCAGCGGCCGCCGCTGCAGGATCTCGTCGTGAAGCTGCGCCGGATCGCCGACGCGGAGGGCATCGACGCTCCCGATCAGGCCCTCGCGCTCGTCGCCCGTGGCGGCCGCGACGCCTACCGCGACGCCGAGTCGACGCTCGACCAGCTCGCCTCCGCGACCGGGAACAAGGTCACGGTGCAGGCCGTGCTCGAGCTCCTCGGGACGGTCGAGGAGGAGGCGCTCTTCCGGCTCTGCGACCTCGTGATCGACCGCGACACCGCCGGCGCGCTCACCTACGTCGAGGAGCTCTCGAAGCGCGGCCACGACCTCGGACGCCTCGTCCTCGACCTGATCGAGCATCTGCGCGAGCTCATGCTCACGCAGCATCTCGGCGACGCGCCGGAAGCCGCCGCGACGAGCGAGGAAGCACGGGAGCGGCTGCGCGCGCAGGCGAAGCAGCTCGGCGAGGCGACGGTCCTGCGTCTCGTCGACCTCCTCGCGGTAGCGGTCGACGACATGCGCCAGGGCGGCGACCCGCGCCTGCCGCTCGAGCTCGCGCTCGTCAAGGTGACGCGGCCTGCCAGCGACCTTTCGCGCGAGTCGATCGCGTTCCGGCTGGAGCGGCTCGAGCAGGGGCACACGCCCGCACAGGCGCCCGCCCAGGCGGCTCCCGCGCCGCCCACGCAGGAAGCCGCGGCCGAGCCCGAACCCGCCGCCCAGGAGCCCGCTCCCGTGCCCGTTCCGGTGCCCGTCGGCGCGCCCGCCCTCGAGCTCTCGCAGCTCCAGGAGGCCTGGGCGCACACGGTTCTTCCCGCCGTGGAGGAACGTGGCGGCATCCCGACGACGTCGCTCCTGCGCGAGGCGCATCCGGCCGATCTGAGCGGCGACACGCTCACGCTCGAGTTCCCGCCGTCGGCGCAGTTCCACCTCGACCTGGCCCGCGACCCGAAGCACGCGGCCCCGCTCGCCGACGCGCTCTACGACGTCACCGGCCGCAGGCTCGAGCTCGTCTTCGCGCTCGGCGAGGCCCGCGAGGCTCCGGCGGCCGACGAGGAGCCGGCCGGGGAGGAGCGGATTCTGGAACTCCTGAAGGAGACGTTCGACGCGCGCGAGCGGGAAAGCTAGTCCCATGTCCTCGTTCGACATGGACAAGCTGATGCAGCAGGCGGCCCAGATGCAGGAGCAGGTGCAGCGGATGCAGGAGGAGGCGGCGCAGGAGACCGCGCAGTCGTCGGTCGGCGGCGGCCTCGTCAAGGTCACCGCGAACGGCGCCGGAGAGATCCTCGCGATCGAGATCTCTCCCGAGGCGATCGACCCGGACGACCCGGAGGCGCTCGCCGACCTCGTCCTAGCGGGAGTGAACGAGGCGCTCCGGTCTGCGAGGGCCGGGGTCGAGGCGAAGGCGCAGCAGATGCTCGGCGGCATGGGCCTCGGCGGTCTGGGTCCCGGCGGCCTCGGGCTTCCCGGGCTCGGCGAGTGAGCGCACCCCCGCCTCCGCCGCCGCGGAGACGGAGCGTGCGCGGCCGCTACCTCTTCTCGAACTGGCTGTGGGGCCTCATCGTCCTCGCCCTGATCGGCGTCGTGATCTGGGGCTGGGCCTTCGACTTCTCGCGCTAGCCGCCCCGTTCGCGGCGGAAAAGGAGATAGATGCGGCGGACGAGCCCGATCGACCTCTGACGCTCGACCGGGTGGATCGCCTTCCCTTCCAGCTCGCGCGCGTCGGCTCCGATCGTCCCGGCGAGGCCACCGTGGTCGTCGGGCTCGATTTGGGCAGACGTCGCAGGCTCGAGAAACTCGCTCGTCCCTTCGAACTCCGCGGACGAGAGTGAGAGATCGATACGGCCATCCGTGATCGTCGTGACCCTCTCGGCGGGGACGTACTTCGGCTTGCCAAGAACCGAGGTCGCGACCGCCAGGCCGTCGAAGATGTCGCGCGACTCGTCACCCGCGACCTCGTCCACCTGGCCGAGCTCCGTACCGTCGGCGGCGTAGACCTTCCAGCCGGGCCTGATCATCAGCCAGGAAACAGGGTCGCTCACGGCCGTGATCTTGACAGGACTCGTCCGGAACGGACGAGTACCCTCAGCGCATGCTCAGCCCCTCGGTCGAGAACCTCGTCGCCCAGCTGACCCGCCTGCCGGGCATCGGCAGCCGCACCGCGCAGCGACTCGCGTTCCATCTCCTCCAGACGCAGAAGGAGGAGGCGCTCGCGCTCGCCGGGGCGATCGAGGAGGTGAAGGAGCGCGTGCGCTTCTGCCGCGAGTGCGGGAACCTCACCGAGGACGAGTTGTGCTCGATCTGCCTCGACGCGCGGCGCGACCGGACGGTGATCTGCGTCGTCGAGCAGCCGGTCGACGTCGTCTCGCTCGAGCGGACGGCGGAGTATCGCGGCCTCTACCACGTGCTCGGAGGCGCGCTCTCGCCGCTCGACGGCGTCGAGCCCGAGCACCTGCGCATCGACGAGCTCATGCACCGTGTCCAGAGCGACGGCGTGGTCGAGGTCGTCCTCGCCACGAATCCGAATGCCACCGGCGAGGCGACCGCCTCCTACCTCGCGGGCCGACTGCCCGACCGGATCCGGGTGACGCGCCTCGCGAGCGGCCTGCCGGTGGGCGGCGACCTCGAGTACGCGGACGAGGTCACGCTCGGCCGCGCGCTCGCAGGCCGCCGGGAGATGTAGCCGTGGCGACGACCGAATACGAGTCGGTGCCGGAGGTCGCGGCCGACGCGGCGGCGGCCCGGCCCGATCTCGTCGTGATGAAGTTCGGCGGCACGTCCGTCGCGGACACGGAGAAGATCAAGGAGGTCGCACGCCGGCTCGTGCGGGCCCACGAAGAGGGTCGTCGCGTCGTCGGCGTCCTCTCCGCGATGGGCGACAGCACGGACGAGCTGATCCGGCTCGCCCACGAGATCTCGCCCCGGCCGCATCCGCGCGAGTACGACATGCTCATCTCGGTCGGCGAGCGGATCTCGAACGCGCTCTGCGCGATGGCCGTCCACGACCTCGGGCACGAGGCGATCTCGCTCACGGGCTCGCAGGCGGGCATCGTCACCGACACCGTCCACGGCAAGGCGAAGATCGCCGAGGTGCGGGCGACGCGGATCAACGACGCGCTCGACGCCGGGAGGATCGTCCTCGTCGCCGGCTTCCAGGGCGTATCGGCCGACTCCCACGACGTGACGACGCTCGGCCGCGGCGGCTCCGACACGACCGCCGTCGCGCTCGCCGCCGCCCTCGGCGCGGACGTCTGCGAGATCTACACCGACGTCGACGGTGTCTTCACGGCCGACCCGCGGCTCGTCCCGCACGCGCGACGTCTCTCGGCGGTCACGTACGAGGAGATGCTCGAGCTCGCAGCGAGCGGCGCCAAGGTGCTCCAGCTACGCTCGGTCGAGTTCGCGCGCAACCACGACGTGCGCCTGCAGGTGCGGTCGACGTTCTCCGACGCCGAGGGGACGTGGATCGTCGACGAGGAGGATCCCGTGCTCGAGAAGGCGATCATCAGCGGCGTCGCGCACACCGACTGCGAACCCCTCTACCGCGTCCGCCGGATCGGCGCGGCACCGCTCTTCGAGCGGCTCGCGGCAGCCAACGTCAACGTCGACACCATCCTCCAGGTGTCGACCGACGAGATCGTCTTCAGCGCGCCTGTCGAGGATCGCGGCGCGTGCGAGGAGCTGCTCGGCGCGCTCGACGTCGAGTGGTCGATGCGCGACGACCTCGGCAAGGTGAGCCTCGTCGGCGCCGGCATGAAGAGCCATCCTGGGATCGCCGCCCAGGCGTTCGCGACACTCGGGGGAGTCGGCGTCGAGGCGGAGGTGATCTCCACCTCGCCGATCAAGATCGCCTGCCACGTCCGCACGGAGGACGTGCCGAAGGCAGTCGCCGCGCTCCACGACGCCTTCGAGCTCGGGACGGCGTGAATCCGCGCGAAGCACGAGTCGGTGTGGTCGGCGCGACCGGCGCGGTCGGCACGGTGGCGCTCCGGCTCCTCCGGGACCGTGGCTACACACACGTTCGCGCCTTCGCCTCCGCTCGCTCGGCCGGCCGGCAGCTCGGCAGCCTGACCGTCGAGGAGGCAACCGCTGAAGCGCTCGCCGCCCGCGGCCTCGACCTCGTCCTCTTCTCCTGCGGCACCAGCGCCTCGCGCGAGCTCGTCCCGCACGCGGTCGAGGGGGGCGCGCTCGTCGTCGACAAGTCGAGCGCCTACCGCCTGGAGCACGGCTATCCGCTCGTGGTCCCGGAGGTGAACGGCAACCGGGCGGCGGAGGCGATCGAGACGACGCGCGTCGTGGCGAATCCGAATTGCTCGACGATCCCGCTCACGTGCGTGCTCAAGCCGCTGCACGAGGCAGCCGGGCTGCGGCGCGTCCGGCTCTCCACCTACCAGGCCGTCTCGGGCGCCGGCGCCCAGCGCATGGAGCGGCTGCGGGCCGAGCCGCCGGAGGAGCACGACCTCGAGTTCGACTGGGCCTGGGAAGGCGACGAGACCGAGGAGGAGTCGAAGATCCGCGCCGAGGCACGCAAGATCCTCGAGCTGCCGGAGCTGCCGCTGAGCGCGACGACGGTGCGGGTGCCGGTCCTCGTCGGCCACGCGCAGTCCGTGTGGATCGAGACCGAGGAGCCGCTCTCGCCGGAGCAGGCTGAGACGGTGCTCGCGTCGGCGCCGTCCGTTCGGCTCGTGGACACGCCCAGCCCGCGCGCGGCTGCGCAGAGCGAGGACGTCCTCGTCGGCCGGGTCCGGCCGGACAGCGCGGCCGAAGGCAACGGCATCGTCCTCTTCCTCGCCTGCGACAACCTCGTCAAGGGCGCGGCGCTCAACGCCCTCCAGATTGCCGAGCTCCTGCTCGAGCCGGCCCGCGCCGCCGCCTAGCTGCGGCTGATCGTGACGATCATCGCCGCAGTGTCACCGCCCGCCAGGTAGTACTCGCCGACGGCAACGCAGGCTCCTGCCGCGGGACAGGCAATCGACGTGAAGTAGCCGCCCAGGCGCTCGTCCGCACCCGGCGGCAACGCCACGCCCACGGCGCTCCCCCAGCGGCCGCCCTTCTCGGCGACGAAGAACAGCCGTCCGGTCTTCGAGGTCGTCGTATAGGACCCGGCGGCGATGCACGCCCCGCTCGCGGTACACGCGACGGTCTCCAGTCCGGCCGTCGTCGGCCTGGCGGCATCGGCTGGGAGGCTGGGGACGCTCGTCTTCCACCTGCCGGCGTGCCCGGCGAGGAGCAGCGGACGGTCGTGGTCGCTCCGGTCGCGATACAGGCCGACCACGCCGCAGCTGCCGGACGAGCCGCAGGCAAGCGACCGCATGGGCGATTCGGGCCCGTCGCCCTCCTGAGGGCTCGGGCCGGCGTCGGAGGGCACCGGCGCCGCCTCACCCGTGGACCAGCGGCCGCCGTGCTCGGTGAGGATCAGGCCGTCCAGGTTCCGCCGCCTGTCGACATAGCCGCCAAGGGCGGTGCAGTTGCCGGCAGAGGCGCAGGAGACCCAGCCGAGGGTGAAGACGGGATAGAGGTAGGAGCCTTCCGAGTAGTCGGCGTCTGCGGGCAGCTGCGCCTCGACGCCCCGCGCCCATTTTCCCTTCGTCTCGGTCAGGAGCCAGCCCTGGGGGCTCCCGAAGGCGTCGCCGTAGAGCCCGACTGCGGTGCAGTCGCCCGCCGATGCACACGAGAGCGCGTCGATCTCGGGAGCCTCGCCCTCGGCCACGGTTCCGGCATTCGCAGGGAGGCCGGCGGTGACGGGCGGGCCCCACCGGCCGCCGCTCTCCGTGACGAGCAGGCCGTGCTGCCGGCCCGCGGAGTCGATGTAGTTTCCGGCCGCCGTGCAGTTGCCGGCGGAGGGACACGAAACGAGGCCCAGACCGTCTCCGTTCGCTCCGGCGGGGAGCCGCAAGACGGCCTCTCGCCAGCCGCTTGGCTGCTGGGTCAAGACGAGTGGCTCGGACTGCCCGCCGGCCTCGGCCGTCCCCACGGCGACGCAGCGCCCGACGGCCGGACAGGAGACGGAGCCCATCACCACGCCGCGTTTCGCTCCGGCGCCGAGATCGGGCGGCAGCGGCGGCTCCGTCAGGGCCCACTTCCCGCCGTGCTCGACGAGGAGCACACCGCGGAGCGCGGATCCGGGCGCCGTGAGCTCGCCGGTCGCGACGCACTCGCCGGCCGCCGCGCAGGCGACGTGATTCAGCTCGTAGAGGTAGCGTGACCCTGCCTTCGGGGGCACCGGCGCCGCAACTGCCGAGGCCGCAAGCTCCGGAGTCACGCTCGGACCTGCCGTCTCGCCGGCGGACCCGCACGCCGCTAGGACGAGGATCGCCGCGGCCGGGAGCACGATTCTCATCCGAGGCAGAGTAGGAAGCGCGCCCAAGCGCGCCCTAACGGTGCTCGTCGCGGTCTAGCGGAGCCGGAGGCTCAGGATCAGACCCTGGTAGGCGCCCGACCGGTCCGCATAGGTGCCGACCACGGTGCAACGACTCGCCGACGCGCACGAGACCGCACGGAGGAAGGTGTGCGACCTGGCGGCCGCGGCCGCGTTCCGGGGTACCGCCGCCCTGATAGCGCGTCCCCATTTGCCCCCGCGCTCGCGAGCGATCAGGCCGTACGTCTTTCCGTGATTCCCGTAGTAACCGATCGCAACGCAGTTACCGCGCGAGGAGCACGTGACGGAGGTCAGGAACACGCCGCCGGGGGCCTTCGCCCCTGCGGGCAGGACGAGTGCCGACGCCTTCCAGGCGCCGCCGCGCTCGGTCAGGAGCAGGCCGTGGTGGGTTCCCGAGGGCTTGGTCACGTACCAGCCGACGGCGGCGCAATCGTCCGGTGCTGCGCAGGAGACCGACGCGATCGGCGAGTTGAACTCGTTCGACTCGTTGTTCGGGACAGCGCCTGGAGGCAGCGGCGCTCGGATTCCGCGCGACCAGGTCCCGTTGCGCTCGGTCAGGATCAATCCCTGTTCGGCGTCGACGTGGCCCCAGTAGCCGCCGACCGCCGTGCAGTTGCCGGCCGAAGGGCAGGCCAGCCCGGTGAACCCGAAGAATGGAGAGGTCCCACTCCGCTCCGACTGGCCCAGCACGTTCGAATCCGCGGGCAGCTGCGCGCCGATGCCCGGCCCCCATTGCCCGGCCGTCTCGTCCAGCACCCAGGGGTATTCGCCGGCCTCCGCGTCCTTGCTCGTGTACGTGCCGACGGCGGTGCAGTTGCCGGACGACGGGCACGCGACGAGAGAGAGCGGGTTCCCCACCGTCGGGATGTTCGGATCGCGGGTGGTCGCCGCATTCGCCGGAAGCTGAGGCGCGATGCCGGCGCCCCACGTGCCGCCGCTCTCGGTCACCAGCAAGGGCTTGGCGAAGCCGATCTGGTAGGAGCCGACAGCGGTGCAGTAGCTGACCGCCCTAGCGCACGAGACGGACGGGAGGTACGGCCAGGGAGTCGGCGGCGCGTCCGCGGGAAGCCTCACCGCGGCCGACTGCCACGCCGGGCCTTCCTGGTTCAGGACATGGGTGCTCTGCTCGCCTACGCCGCTCGTCCCGACGCAGCGGCCCATCGACGGACACGCCAGGGAGTAGACGCCGACGCCCGCCGGGGTCTTCTGCGGCTTCCACTTGCCGCCGCTCTCGTCGAGCGCGAGAAAGCGGCCCTTCGGAGTCCTGTAGCTGCCGGTCGCAACACAGGCCAAAGCCGAGAGGCATTTCACCTGGGAGAGGCTCGATCCCTTTTCCCGGATGGCGCCCGCCGGGAGAGGAGCCTCGGTCGCCGTCTGCGTGACGCCCACGGCGGGCGTCTGCGCTCGCGAGCCGGAGGCAGTCGCCACGAGGACGAGGAAAACCGCTGCTCCGATCACAATCGCACGCACGACGAGAAAATACGACGGAATCGTCAATTTTCCGCTAACAACCTATGAATTCTTTTGTCGCTCGCCGCGACTACGGCCGCTGCAGCTCGGGCGCGGGCAGGAACGCCTCGCGTACGCGGGCGAGCACCTTCTCCCGCGCTCCCTCCTCCACCGGCTGGAGCCCCCCGAGCTCGAGTCGCACGAGTTCGACGCGCCCCTTGGCGCGAACCGGGAGAAAGCCGAAGTCGGCGAGGAAGCGCGCGGGAAAGATCGTCCGGTGGACGTGGAAGCGCTCGAAGCTCGTCTCCCCTTCCGGGTAGCGGTAGGCAAACGCCTCGAGCGCGCGGGCGCCGCGGTCGCGCGCGTCGCCGATCGCCGTGAGGAAGAGGGACTGCATCACCCACGGCCGCGTCGGGTCCGTGAGGTAGGCGCACGTGACGAGAACCGCGTCGTCGCTCGGCGGCCCGGCTGGCAGCTCCCGCGCGCGCGGAAAGAGCTCCGCCGGCCCGTACTGCATCGAGCCCAACAGGCGGCCGTCGTCGTCGTGGTAGACGGTCCCCCAGGCGCCCCACTCGTCCTCGGCGTCGCGAATCCACTTGCGCTTGTCGGTGCTGCGCCCGTTCCGGGTCTGCCACCAGATGCACTCGTGGCAGACGGTCGGAGCCGTCTCGAGCGTCGCGCCGGTCAGCCCCGAGATCCGGGAGGTCATCGCTCCGGCCCCACTGCGTCGACGACGACCTCCACCGCGGCCGGCTCGACGTCGGCCATGCTGCGGAGGTATTCGCGCACCCGTTCCTGGACGAGCCGCCCGACCGCCGGAATCGACGCCCCCCACTCCGTGACGACGTGCAGCTCGACGCGCACCGCGCCGTTCGTGCCCGACACGCGCACGGCGCTCCGGCGCGGGAGCGGACTGTCCGCAAGCCCTCGCACTCCTTTCACCTCGCGCGCCGCGTCCGCGGCGTAGCGGGCGAGGATCTCCGCCGAGATCGACGCCTGGCCGGCCATAGCCGGATCAGGGTAGCGCCGGTCTGAGAACGAGCTCGGTCGCCTCCGGCCGAGCCGCGAAGCGGAAGGGGACGAAGGTCGTGCCGAGCCCGGCGGACACGTGCATCGTCGCCGCGACGCTCCGGTAGACGCCCCGCCTGTACGGCGCGCTCGGGTGGGCGAGCAGGACCTTGCCCCCGGGGTAGGGAAGCGCGATCTGGCCGTCATGCATGTGTCCGGCGAGGACGAGGTCGAAGCGGCCGGGCTCGAGCCGGTCGAGGACGCGCGGATAGTGGCAGAGGAGGATCGAGAGGTCCGCGTCGCGCGCCAGTCGATTGGGGTCGAGCTTCCGCCGGCGGTGGACGATGAGCCGCGGGTCGGCGCCGGCGACCCAGACCTCCCGGCCGCGGAGCTCGAGCAGCCGGCCCTCGTCGCGCAGCAGCATCGCGGGCTCGAGCTCGCGCAGATCGGACGCGCGCGCCTGCGGATCGCGGCTGATCGCGAGGTCGTGGTTGCCGAGCACCGCCACCGTCGGCTGCGGCAGGATCCGCACCAGCCGGCGCAGCATCGGCTCTCCGCGGGGGTGCGTCAGGAGATCTCCGGTGATCGCGACGAGATCCGGACGTCGCCCGCGTGCCCAGACAGCCGCCTGCCAGGCGGCTCCCACTCCCGGCGACGGGACGCCGAAATGGAAGTCCGAGAGGTGCACGATCCGGAGACCGTCGAGCTCCATCGGCAGGCCGGGCAGCTCGAGCTCGAGCTCCCGCAGCCGTACCCACCCGGCCTCGAGCAGGCCCCAGCCGAGTCCGGCGCCGACGAGCGCGCCGAGGCTTTTCAGACTTCCAGCCGCTCGAGCGCCGGCCGCGGGTCGACGATGTGGCGCTGGAACTTCAGCTCCGCGTCCTCCAGCCCCGCCGCCACGCCGACGAGCTGGGCGAGATGGAGGATCGGGAGCCCGAACTGCTTACCGGTCGAGGCCTCGAGCTTCTGCTGCCACGCGTCGAGCGAGAGATGGCAGAGGGGACACGGCGTGACCATCACGTCGGCCCCGGCCTCGAGTGCCTGCTCGATCGGCTGGATGACCTCACCGAGCGCCGTCTCCTCGCGCGCCGCGATGATCGGGAAGCCGCAGCACTTGATCTTCGCCGGATAGTCGATCGCGTCGCCGCCGCAGGCCTCGATGATCCGCTCGAGCGACCAGGGCCGGTCGGGATCCTCGAAGCCGAGAATCTTCGACGGCCGCAGGATCTGGCAGCCGTAGAACGGCGCGACCTTCAATCCCTTGAGACCGCGGTGGGCGACCTGCTTGAGCTTCTCGTAGCCCTCTCCCTCGGCGATTTCCCAGAGCAGATGCCGGACATCGACGCCGCCGGAGTAGGGCGGGACGCCGACCGTCGCGAGGTTCTCGTTGACACGCGCGAGCAGATCCGAGTCGCCCTGCAGCATGAAGTTCGCCTGGCGGAGGTTGAGCGTGCAGACGTTGCAGACGGTCAGCAGCGTGTCGCAGCCGGTCGCCTCGGCGTAGGCGAGGATGCGCGCGTTGAGGTGGACGTAGTAGTCGGGCTCCGCCTCGTGGATGTCGCCGGCGCCGCAACACGTCACCGACTCCAGCTCGATGAGCTCGAGGCCGACCTGCGGCGCGAGCGCCTGCGTCGACGTGTCCAGCTCCTTCGCCGACAGCGAGGCGAGGCAGCCCTTGTAGTACGCCACCCTCCTCATCGGGATCTCCGCAGTGCTCACGCCTCTCCTCGCTTCCTCGTCGGTTCCTTCCCGGGGGTCACATCCGCCTGCGTGAGGCTGCCCTGCCCCTGCGCCGATCCCTCGCCCGGAAGGAAGGGACGCGGGGCGGCGCCGGGGCGCGCGTAGATCTCCTCGAGCGACTCGCCGGCGTGCCCGTGTGCGAGCCGCGCGAGCGCACGCTCGCCCTGCACGTGGCCGAGCGCGCCCTGCCGGTCCTGATCGCGGACCAGCTTGCGGAGGTTCCGCGCCTCGATCACGTCCTTGGCCGTGTGCGGAACCGGCACCGGGCGGACCTTGCCGTGCCTCGCGAGCGAGTAGCCGAACTTGAGCTGCTTGATCGCCGAGACGTAGCCCTGCGTCTTCGGGATCAGTTCCTCCTCACGCAGCCAGCCGGTCGTCTCGGCCGAGCGGACGAACCACTTCGCGTGCTTCGCGCCCATGTCGCGGTCGATGCCGAGCCGGATCGACTCGGCGCCGAGCTTGGCGATCGCGTCGCGCGGGTCGACGCCCTTGGGACAGCGCTCGTTGCAGAAATAGCAGCGCGTGCAGTCCCAGATCCCGTGCTCCTGGTTGTACCGCTCGAGCCGCTCGACCGTGGCCGAGTCACGCGGGTCACCGACAAAACGCATCCCCTTCGCCAGCGCCTGCGGGCCGAGGAACTCCGGATCCGACTCCATCGCGTTGCACTCCGACACGCAGCAGCCGCAGTTGATGCAGAGCGACTCCTTGTGGACGACGTTCATCCGCTCCTGCGAGATCCGGTACTCGCGTCCGTCCTCCGGGCGGTCGTAACCCGGCTCGAGCCATGGCCACATCGCCTTGAACTTGCTCCAGAACGGATCCATGTCGACGACGAGGTCCTTGACGATCGGGAGGTTGCCCATCGCCGAGATAACCGGGACGCGGCCCTCCTGCGCGATGTCGTACATCCGGGTCTTGCAGGCGAGCACGGCGGCGCCGTCCATCCGCATTCCGCACGAGCCGCAGATCATCATCCGGCAGCTCTTGCGGTAGGCGAGGGAGCCGTCGTGGCGGTCCTTGACGATGTCGAGGCAGTCGAGGAGCGTCGCCTCCTCGGGCGCCTCGATCTCGTACTCGCGGAGCGCCCGCTCGCCCGTCGCGGAGTCGTAGCGCCAGACCTTGAGCGCGACTTGCATCAGTACTTTCGCTCCTGCGGTTCCCACTTCGTGAAGCGCACCTCCGACGTCGAGAGATCGACGCCGCCGTCCTTCCACCGCGTGATCGAGTGGTGGAGGAACTTCTCGTCGTCGCGCGTTGGGTAGTCGTGCGGCCGCGCGTGGGCGCCGCGGCTCTCCTTGCGCACCAGGCCCGCGGTGACCATGCAGAGCGCGGTGTCGAGCATGTTCCCGAGCTCGATCGCCTGCGTCAGGTCGCTGTTGAAGACCTCGCCCTTGTCCTCGACGTAGACGTTCGGGTAGCGCTCGCGGAGACCCTCGATGATCTCGATCTGCTTCGCCATCTGCTCTTCGCGCCGGAAGACGGCGAAGTTCTCGAGCATCGAGCTGCCGAGCTCATCGCGCAGCTTCCACGGCCGCTCTCCGTCCTCCCGGTCGAGCAGCTCCCGCAGCCGCGCTTCGGCGTCGCGCTCGGCGGACTCGGGAACCGAGATCGTCGTGTGCGTGAGCGCCCACTCCGCGGCAGAGCGGCCGGCACGCCGCCCGAAGGTGATCGTCTCCATCAAGGAGTTGCCGCCGAGCCGGTTCGCCCCGTGGATCGAGACGCACGCGCACTCGCCCGCCGCGTACAGGCCGGTCATCTCCGTCGCGCCGTCGTTGTCGGTCTCGATGCCGCCCATGTGGTAGTGCGCCCCCGGCCGGACGGGCACCGGATCGTAGATCGGGTCGATGCCGGCGTAGACCATCGAGAGCTCACGCGAGCCCGGCAGCCGCTCGATGATCCGCTCGGCGCCGAGGTGGCGCATGTCGAGGAGGACGCTCCCCTCGATGCCGCGCCCCTCGTCGATCTCCGTCTGCTCCGAGCGAGAGACGACGTCGCGCGAGGCGAGCTCGAGCGCGTTGGGCGCGTAGCGCTTCATGAAGCGCTCGCCGTCCTTGTTGATGAGGTAGCCCCCCTCGCCGCGGATCCCCTCCGTGAGGAGGATCCCCGTGGGGTAGAGCGTCGTCGGGTGGAACTGCATGAACTCCATGTCCTTGAGGGGCAGGCCGGCGTGGAGCGCCATCGCCATGCCGTCGCCCGTGCAGGCGTACGCGTTCGTCGTCACGCGGTACTGCCGGCCGGCGCCTCCCGTCGCGAGGACGACCGTCTTCCCGCCAACGGTCTTCAGGCCGCCGTGAAGCAGGTCCCAGCAGATGACTCCCTGGCAGCGGTCGTCGTTCTCGACGAGCTGCCAGGCGAAGAACTCCTCGTAGACCAGGATGTCGCGCTTGCAGACCTGCTCCCAGAGCACCTGGATCAGGACGTGGCCGGTGATGTCGGCCGCATAGACCGTGCGCGGCGAGCCTGCGGCCCCGAACGGGCGCTGCGCGAGCTTGCCGTCCTCGCGGCGCGAGAAGACGGCGCCCCAGTTCTCGAGCTGGACGATGTCCGCCGGCGCCTCCTCAGCGAAGACCTCGATCGCGTCCTGGTCGCCGAGGTAGTCGGAGCCCTTAACGGTGTCGTACGCGTGGATCTCGGCGTTGTCCTCGGCCGCGTTGCCGAGCGCCGCGTTGATCCCTCCCTCCGCCGCGCCGGAGTGCGAGCGCGTCGGATGGAGCTTCGAGATCATCGCGACGTCCGCGCCGGCGTCGTGAGCCTCGATCGCGGCGCGCATGCCAGCGCAGCCCGCACCGACGACGAGCACGTCGTGCTTCGCGATCACGAAGGTCACGCTAACGGAAGGGAAGAGGCCGTCGCCCGCCGAACCGTCTGCCGTGGACGCTCGCGCGGCAGCCGACCGTTTCCTCGCCTCGCCGGCCCTGAGCGAGAGCACCCGGCGCGCCTACCGCGGCGACGTCGGCGAGTTCTGCGACTGGCTCGAGGAGCGCCAGGCCGGCCTCGACGCGGTCGACGTACGCATGCTCGCCGACTACGTCGCGTGGCTCGGCGGACCGCGACACGGCCGGCGGCCGAGGAAGCTCGCACCCGCGACGATCAGCAGGAAGCTCGCCTCCGTCCGCGCCTTCCTCAGAAATGCACTCGGGCCGGAACGGGTCCCCGACGCGCGGCTCGGCCCTCGCCGCGCACGCCGGCTGCCCGACGCTCCCGCGGCCTCGGAGGTCGAGCAAACGCTGGCCGCGCTCGAAGGCGAAGGCCCGGTCGCGCTGCGGAACCGCGCCCTCGTCGAGCTCGTCTACTCGGCGGGGCTGCGCAGCGCCGAGGCGGTGGGGCTCGATCTCGGGGACGTCGATTTCGAGCAGAAGCTCGTCCATGTCCGCTGCGGCAAGGGAGGAAAGGAACGTGTCGTCCCGCTGGGCGAGGAGGCGGCGCTCTGGCTCGCCCGCTACCTGCGCGACGCGCGGCCGGAGCTGGCGAGCGGCGCGAACGACGCGCTCTTCCTCTCCGCGCGCGGACGTCGGCTCGACACGAGCACGCTGCGCCGGATCGTCCCCCACCCACATCGCCTCAGGCATGCCTTCGCCACCCATCTCCTCGACGGCGGCGCCGACCTGCGCACGATCCAGGAGCTGCTCGGCCACAGCTCGCTCTCGACGACACAGGTCTACAGCCACGTCGATCCGCGCCACCTCCGCCGCGTCTACGACCGCTCTCACCCGCGGTCGTGAGGGCAGGAAGAATGCGGCCATGCGGGTTTCCGCGAAGGTCGACTACGCGCTTCGGGCCATGGCGGAGCTCGCCGCTGCACCGCCCGGCCTGACGACGGCGGAGCAGCTCGCATCGACCCAGCACATCCCGCCGAAGTTCCTCGAGAGCATCCTCACCCAGCTGAGAAGCGCCGGGCTCGTGGCGAGCCAGCGCGGCGCCGAGGGCGGCTACCAGCTCGCGCGTCCCGCGCAGGAGATCTCGGTCGCCGACGTCATCCGGGAGCTCGAGGGGCCGATCGCGACCGTGCGCGGCGTGCGGCCCGACGAGCTCGCGTACGACGGCGCGGCCGCGGGGCTGCGCGACGTCTGGCTCGAACTACGCACACAGATCCGCGGCGTCCTCGAGCAGACGACGCTGGCGGACATCGCCGCGGCGCGACGCAAAGCCTGACTGTCCGGATTCTGTTCGGACTTGCGGTCCGGGTTTTGCTTATGGCAATAATTAGCATCGCCAATACCTAGTAAGCCGGTAGGTAATCCCAAGAAAGGACCGCAACGCGATGCGCCGATTCCTGCTGTTCGCCCTCGTCCTCCCCGTCGCCTACGCCTGCGCCGGTGCCGCGCAGGCACGTCCGGCCGGGACGTCGATCAGCCTCGTCGCCTACTCGACGCCGAAGCCCGTCGTGCAGAAGCTGATCAGCCGCTTCGGCCAGACGCCCGCGGGCCGGGGTGTCTCCTTCACGCAGTCGTACGGGCCCTCCGGAGCTCAGGCGAGAGCGATCGCCGCCGGCCAGCCGGCCGACATCGCCTTCCTCTCGACCGGCCTCGACATCGACACGCTCCTGGATGCGGGACTCGTCTCGAAGAGCTGGACGAGCGCGCCCTACGGTGGGATCGCCGCCGACTCGGTCGTCGCCTTCGCGGTGCGCCCGGGCAACCCGAAACACATCAAGAGTTGGCAAGACCTCGTCAAGCCGGGCGTCCAGGTCGTCACCCCGAACCCCTTCAGCTCCGGTTCGGCGAAGTGGAACGTGCTCGCAGCTTACGGCGCGATGCGCAAGTCCGGGATGAGCGACCACAAGGCGCTCCAGTTCGTGACGAAGCTCTTCCAACACGTTGTCTCGCAGGACTCCTCCGGCTCGAACGCGTTCAACACGTTCCTGTCCGGCAAGGGCGACGTCGTCATCACCTACGAGAGCGAGGCGTACGCCGCGCGCGCCGCCGGCAAGTCGATCGGCCTCGTCGTCCCGAAGCCCACGATGCTGATCCAGCTGCCGATGGTCGCGCTCAAGGGCGCGCCGGCCGCGGCCAAGTCCTTCATCTCGTTCGCACACGCGCCGAAGCAGCAGGCGATCTTCGCGGCCAACGGCTACCGCCCGGTGGTGAAGTCCGTGCTGAAGCGTCCGAACCTAGCGAGCTGGCGCAAGCGGTACCAGACCGGCCCGACCTTCAACATCCGCGATCGCCTCTTCGGCGGCTGGCTGAAGGCGAACAAGGTCTGGTTCGATCCGAACACGGGCCGAATGGCCGGGATCGAGCGGGTCGTCGGGGGCCCCGGCCATTAGCAGCGTCGCTGCAGCTGCCGCGCAGCCGTCGCGTCGCGTCGGCGCCGGCGGACGGGCCAGCACGGGCCTGTCCGTCGGCGTCATCTCGACCTTCCTGACGGTCGTCGTCGTCCTGCCGATCGCCGCGCTGGTCTGGGAGTCCAAGAAGGACGGAGCGCATGCGTTCTGGCAGGTCGTCTCGAGCCCCGAAGCGGTGGCGGCACTGAAGCTCACGCTCGGCGCCGCGCTCGTCGTCGTCCTGATCAACGTCGTCCTGGGCACGGCCACGGCCTGGGTGCTCGTGCGCGACGACTTCCGCGGCAAGGCGCTTGTGAACGCCGTCATCGACCTCCCGTTCGCGCTGCCGACGATCGTCGCGGGCCTCACCCTGCTCACGCTCTACGGACCGACGTCTCCAATCGGGATGAACGTCGCCTTCACGCGGACGGCGATCGTGCTCGCGCTCTGCTTCGTGACGCTCCCGTTCGTGATCCGGACCGTGCAGCCCGTGCTGCACGAGCTCGACGTCGAGATGGAGGAGGCGGCCCGATCGCTCGGCGCCGGGCAGCTCGCCGTCTTCCGCCGGATCGTGCTGCCGAACCTCCTACCCGGGATCCTCTCCGGCGCCGTGCTCGCCCTCGCCCGCGCCCTCGGCGAGATCGGCGCCGTCGTCCTCATCTCCGGCAACCGGCCCTTCAGCACCGAGGTGGCGTCCGTCTTCGTGCTCAACCGGATCGAGAGCGGAGACAACGTGGGCGCCGCGGCCGTGGCGATCGTGCTGCTCGTCGCGGCCTTCGTGCTCCTGCTTGCGATCGGAGCGGTGCGCTTCTACGTCACGAGGCACGAGCGTGGGTAGGCGCGTCGGTCTCCGCGCGGTGGCACTCGGCTACCTCCTCATCATCCTGCTCGGGCCCCTCGCGATGGTCTTCTACCGGACCTTCCAGGACGGGCTCCACCCGGTCTGGCAGGCGCTCTCCGATCCCAACACCGTTCACGCCTTCGAGGTGACGCTGCTCGCCACGGCTGTGGCGGTGCCGCTCAACACCGGCTTCGGCGTGCTCTGCGCCCTCGCGATCGTGCGGCGGCGCTTCCGGGGGAAGGGGCTGTTGAACGCCTTCATCGATCTGCCGCTCGCGATCTCGCCGGTGGTCGTCGGCCTCTCGCTCTATCTCCTCTACGGCCGCACCGGCTGGTTCGGCGGCTGGTTCCTCGGCCACGGGATCCAGGTGCTCTTCGCGTTCCCGGCGATCGTGCTCGCGACCGTCTTCGTCTCGGTGCCGTTCGTGGCGCGCGAGGTGATCCCCACGCTGCGCGAGCTCGGCAACGAGCAGGAGCAGGCGGCCGCGACGCTCGGCGCGACGCGCTGGCAGCGCTTCTGGCGGATCACGCTCCCGTCGATCCGCTGGGCCGTGATCTACGGCGTCGTGCTCACGACCGCCCGCTGCCTCGGCGAGTACGGAGCCGTCGCGGTGGTCTCCGGACGGATCGAAGGCAAGACCGAGACCGCGACCCTTCGCGTGGAGGACTACGTCCTGAACTTCAACCAGGCCGGGGCCTACGCGGTCTCGCTGGTGCTTGCAGCGCTCGCCGTCGTCGTGCTCGTCGTCATGACCTTGAGAAGAACCCGGGAGGAAGCAGTCTGATGTCGATCGAGATCCGCAACATCACGAAACGCTTCGGGACGTTCACGGCGGTGGACGACGTCTCGCTCGAGATTCCGGAGGGCTCCCTGACGGCAGTGCTCGGTCCCAGCGGCTCCGGCAAGTCGACCCTGCTGCGGATCGTGGCCGGCCTCGAACGGCCCGACTCCGGCGAGGTGCGGCTCTCGGGCGAGGACGCGACCCGGCTCGCGCCTCAGCGCCGCGACGTCGGCTTCGTCTTCCAGCACTACGCCGCCTTCAAGCACATGACGGTCCGCGACAACGTCGCGTTCGCGCTCACGATCCGAAAGCGCCCCAAGCAGGAGATCCGGGGACGCGTGGACGAGCTGCTGGAGCTCGTGCAGCTGCAGGGCTTCGGTGACCGGTATCCGTCCGCGCTCTCCGGCGGGCAGCGCCAGCGGATGGCTCTCGCCCGCGCGCTCGCGGCCCGGCCGCGCGTCCTCCTGCTCGACGAGCCCTTCGGCGCGCTCGATGCCCGCGTACGCGCCCAGCTGCGCGACTGGCTGCGCCGGCTCCACGCGGAGGTCGAGGTCACGACCGTCTTCGTCACGCACGACCAGGAGGAGGCGATGGAGGTTGCCGACCGCGTCGCCGTCCTCGACCACGGGCGCCTCGAGCAGGTCGGCACGCCGTCGGAGCTCTACGACGCTCCGGCCTCGGAGTTCGTGCTGCGTTTCCTCGGGGACGCCTTTCGCCTCGGCGACGGATTCGTGCGCCCGCACGAGATCGTCCTCGAACGCCTCCCAGGGGACGGGGCGGTGGAGGTAGAGGTCGAGCGGATCGTCGTGGTCGGCGCCGACGTCCGCGTGGATCTCGTCGACGGGAGCGGCGAGCGGATGACCGCGCGGCTCCGGCGCGACGACGTCGAGCAGCTCGAGCTGGAGCACGGAGAGATCGTCTGGGCGACGGCCGACGGGCAGCGGAAGCTGCTGCCGGAGCCGTCAACCGGCGCGGAAGCCGCTCAGCCCCTCGGGTGACTCCGCGGAGACGTCGACGCGCTCGACTTCGGCGCCGCGCGGGCCCCGCCGGCAGAAGTCAACGAGCGCCTCGACGTCCTCCCGCCCGCCTTCGAAGACCGCCTCGACGGTTCCGTCCGGACGATTCCGCACCCAGCCCGAGACCCGACGCGTCTCGGCCGCCCGCTCGACCGAGAACCGGAAGCCGACCCCCTGGACGAAACCGTGCACGACGACGTGCCTGCGCTCCACGCCTACATTCGAGCAGGCGTAACGCAGCCAGGGACGAAGTCAGCGCGCGTGGCAGATCGCGAGCACACCGATCCGGCCGTGGAAGGTTTCCTTGCCCTGGCCGCTGCGCGGCTCGCACCTCGTACCGTCGAGGCGTACCGGCGCGACCTCGAGCACCTGACCGCCTGGCTGGATCGTCCGGGATCGGGCCGCTCGCCCGCGGACGCGAGCCAGGACGACCTCGCCGCCTACGTCGCGCAGCTCCGCGCCGACGGCCTGGCTCCCACGACGGTCGCCCGCAGGCTGGCCGCCGTCCGTTCCTTTTTCCGCCACCAGGTGCTCCTCGGCGCGCGCGCCGACAACCCGGCGGCGAACGTGGAGCTTCCGAAACGCCGGCGGACTCTGCCGCGCACGCTCTCGCCCGCCGAGGTCGAGCGCCTGCTCGACGCGGCGGCGGGCACGACGCCGCGAGCGCTCCGCGACCGGGCTCTCGCCGAGCTCCTCTACGGGGCCGGGCTGCGCGTGAGCGAGGCTGCCGGCCTCGACAGGCAGTCCGTCGATCTCGAGAGCCGGCTCGTCCGCTGCCTCGGGAAGGGGAGCAAGGAGCGCATCGTCCCGATCGGCCGCGAGGCCGCCGACGCGCTCCGCCGCTACCTGGCCCGCGGCCGTCCCCACCTCGAGCGGCAGCACCGGTCGGAGTTGTTCCTCAACGCGCACGGAGGCCCGCTCACGCGTGCCGGGATCTTCTTCATCCTGCGGCGCCTCGCCGCCAAGGCCGGGCTCGAGCCGGAGCGCATCCACCCCCACCTCCTGCGGCACTCGTTCGCAACACACCTGCTCGAGGGAGGCGCCGACCTGCGGGCGGTCCAGGAGATGCTCGGCCACGCCGATCTCGCGACCACCGAGCTCTACACCCACGTATCCGATCGCAGGCGGCGCGAGTTGTATTTCCAGGCGCACCCGCATGCGCGCCGCAAGAAGCACGCAATGCAAACCAGGAAGTAGGCATGCACCTCGATCCGCACGTCGCAATCGCCGCCGTCACCACCCTCGCGGCCGCGTGGCTCATGATCGTCGCAGGCCTGCAGAAGAGCGCTCTCGAACGGCGGCAGCGCCGTCGCGTCTGCCCTTCCTGCGGCCGCGAGATCCGTGCTCGCGTCTGTCCCAGCTGCGCGGGCTAGCGCTTTTCCTGAGCCTTGCGCTTCAGGCCCTGCGCGGTGCTTCCCGCTGCGCGGCGCAGATTGCCGTCGGCGTCGTCGTCCACGGCGAGACCCTCGAGCAGCACGATCGTGTCGCGCTGTGCCGAGCCGTTCTTCAGCGCCAGGACCGCGAGCCGGCGGACGGCCGGGTTCTCGTCCTCGTCCGAGAGCATCTTGTGCAGGAGCGGCCGCACCGAGTTGACGGTGCTGGGATGCTCGCGGGACAGGAGCTCGAGCGAGAGCAGGGCGGAGCCCCGGGCCGCCGGGCTCGGGTCGTCGAGGCCGCGCCGCAACAACTCCTCCTTGGCTCGCCACCGGAACATGCCGATGGCGCGGAACGCGAGCGCACGCTCGCGGAAGTCCGAGCTGCGCGCGGCCGCCTCGAGCTCGTCGTCCCACTCGGCCCGTAACGCGGCGAGGTCCTGCGCCGCCCCGTTCTCCGCCAGCTCGTCGGCGCGTGCGGCTGCCTCTGCCAGGGTCACCGCCGGAGCGTAACGGCGCGCCCTTCGAAGTGGCTCGGGTACGCTCGCCCGCGATGGCGCACAGGGTCGTCCTCATCCCCGGCGACGGCACGGGGCCCGAGCTGACGGAGGCGACGCGCCGCGTCCTCGAGGCCACGGGCGCCGTGCTCGAGTGGGACGTGCGCGAGGCCGGCGCGGACGTGATGGAGCGCCACGGCGGCAACCCGCTCCCGCCCGACGTGCTCGACGCGATCCGCGAGGCCGGCGTCGCGCTGAAGGGGCCGATCACGACCCCGGTCGGCGGCGGCTTCCGCTCGGTCAACGTCGCCCTGCGGAAGGAGCTCGACCTCTACGGGCAGGTCCGTCCGTGCAAGACCTATCCCGGCGTCCGCAGCAGGTTCGAGGACGTCGACCTGATCATCGTCCGCGAGAACACCGAGGACCTCTACGCCGGAATCGAGTACGAGGAGGGAACGCCGGAGGCAGCCGAGCTGATCGAATGGATCGAGGCGCGCGGCGGACGGCTTCGCCATGCGGACGCCGGTATCTCGATCAAGCCGATCTCCGTGACCGGCACGCGTCGCATCTTCGAGTTCGCGTTCGACTACGCGCGCCGCAACGGCCGCCGCAAGGTCACGGCCGTGCACAAGGCGAACATCATGAAGTTCACGGACGGGCTGTGGCTGCGCGTGGCCCGCGAGGTCGCCGCCGAGAACACCGACGTCGAATTCGACGACCGGATCGTGGACAACATGTGCATGCAGCTCGTGCAGCGGCCCGAGGAATACGACGTGCTCGTCCTGCCGAACCTGTACGGCGACGTCCTCTCCGACCTCGCCGCGGGGATGATCGGCGGGCTCGGCGTCGCGCCGGGCGCCAACTACGGCGACGCGGCGGCGGTCTTCGAGCCCACCCACGGCTCCGCGCCGAAGTACACGGGCATGAACAGGGTCAACCCGATCGCGCAGATGCTGTCGGGCGTCCTCATGCTCCGCCACCTCGACGAACGAAGCGCGGCCGACCGCCTCGAGCAGGCGATCGCCGCGGTCATCTCGGAGGGGGAAAGCGTCACCTACGACATGAAGCCGAACCGCGACGATCCGACGGCCGTAGGAACGAGCGAGGTTGCGGACGCGATCATCGAGAAACTGGAGGCAGAGGTACGCGCATGATGAGACGCAAGATCACCATCGTCGGCGCCGGCGCAACGGGTGCGACCGCCGCGCACATCCTCGCCGCGCGCGACTACGCGGACGTCGTCCTCACGGACATCAAGGAAGGGCTGCCGCAGGGCAAGGCCCTCGACCTGAACCAGATGGGGCCGGTGCTCGGCTTCGAGCCACGGATCAGCGGCACGAACGACTACGAGGAGACGGCCGGCTCGGACGTCGTCGTGATCACCGCGGGCCTGCCGCGCTCGCCGGGCATGTCGCGGGACGACCTGGTGACGACGAACGAGAAGATCGTCGGCTCGGTGACCGAGCAGATCGTCGCCCAGAGCCCCGATTGCACGATCGTCGTCCTCTCGAATCCGCTCGACGCGATGTGCCACGTCGCGAAGAGCGTCTCGGGCTTCCCGAAGGAGCGCGTCTTCGGCCAGGCAGGGATCCTCGACACCGCGCGCTTCCGCACCTTCATCGCCTGGGAGACCGGAGCCTCCGTGCGCGACGTGCAGGCGCTCGTGCTCGGCGGCCACGGCGACCAGATGGTGCCCGTCGTCTCGGCGGCGACCGTCGGCGGCGTCCCGCTGCGCAAGCTCGTCTCCGAGGAGCGGATCCAGCAGATGGTCGAGCGCACCGCCAAGGGCGGCGGCGAGATCGTGCAGCTGCTCGGCACCTCCGCCTGGTACGCGCCGGGCGCTTCCGTCGCGGAGATGGTCGACGGCATCCTCCTCGACCAGAAGCGCGTCCTCCCGTGCACCGCTCTCCTGGAGGGCGAGTACGGTATCGACGGCCTCTACATCGGCGTCCCGGTGAAGCTCGGGGCGGGCGGCATCGAGGAGATCGTCGAGCTCGATCTCTCCGACGACGAGCGCGAGGCGCTCGAGCGCAGTGCGGAGGCGGTGCGCGACGTGGTCGGCGTGCTCTCCACGTGAGTCGCGTTGCTCGAGACCATCGAGAACCGGTTCCAGGGGCGCGACTACCTCGTCGAGCTCGGCGCGCCGGAGTTCACCTCGATCTGCCCGCTCACCGACGGGCCCGACTTCGGCGAGCTCACCATCCGCTACGTCCCTGACACGAAGCTGTTCGAGCTCAAGTCGCTCCGCGACTACCTGACGTCGTTCCGCGAGCGGAAGATCTTCCAGGAGGAAGTCGTGAACGAGGTGCTCGAGCGGCTCGTCGCCGATGGCGCGCCACGCTTCGTCGAGGTCGAGGGCGAGTTCGCCGCCCGGGGCGGGATGACGACCCGCGTCGTCGCGAGCTCCGGAGAGCTTCCGCAGCCGTGGATCTCGGACTGAGCGGACGGACTGCGCTCGTCTGCGGCGCCTCGTCGGGCCTGGGCCTCGCGAGCGCCGAGGCTCTCGCCGAGGAAGGAGCGAAGGTCGTTCTCTTCGCCCGCCGCACGGAGCAGCTCGAAGAGCACGCTGCGCGGCTCGGCGGCGTCGCGGTCGCCGGCGACGTGACAGCGGATTCCGACCTCGAGCGGGCCGTCTCGACCGCGGTCGATCGCTTCGGGGGCCTCGACGTCCTCGTCTGGAACGGGGGCGGCCCGCCCCGGGGCAAGGCCAGTGATGCCGACGACGCGACGCTCGAGTCGGGCTACCGGCTCCTCCTGCGACCGGCGGTGACGCTCGTCCGTCTTTGCCTGCCACACCTCGAGCGGAGCGGGGCCGGTCGGATCGTCGCGGTCACCTCGCTGGCGGCCCAGGAGCCGACCACCCATCTCGCTCTCTCGAACACGTTCCGGCCCGCGCTCACCGGCTGGCTGAAGACGCTGAGCCGGGAGATCGGCCCGAAGGGCATCACGGTCAACTGCGTCGCGCCGGGCCGGATCGCGACGGCGAGGCTCGACGAGCTCTACCCCGGCGGCCCGAGCGAGGCGCAGCTGAAGGAGACCGCCCTCCGGCGCTGGGGGACGCCGAGGGAGTTCGGCGACGTCGTCTGCTTCCTCGCCTCCGAGCGCGCTCGCTACGTGACCGGCCAGACCCTCGTCGTCGACGGCGGACTGAAGCGGTTCCTGTTTTGAGGGGGCATCTCACTCCGTTGCGCGTTGCCGGGGGGATCGTCGTCCTCCTCGCCGCGACCGTCCTCATCCTCGCCAACGTCCCCTCGGGCCACTACCTGCTGCTCCCCGACGTGGCGCATCCCGTCGCACCGCTCGTCCGCGTCCAGGGCGCGCGGCCCGCAAAACCGGGAACTCTCTACTTCGTCGACGTCGTGGAGCGCCGCGCGAGCGAGCTCGAAGCCCTCTTTCCCTGGCTCCACCAGCACGCGTCGCTCGAGCCGGCCGGGAACATCGTTCCTCCCTGTGCAAGCGCGGCGCAGGCCGAAGCGGCACAGCTGCAGGAGATGGCGTTCTCGCAGCGCGTCGCTGCTGCCGTCGCCCTCAAGCAGCTCGGCTACCACATCGTCGTCCGGCCGGACGGGGTGGTCGTGTCCCAGCTCTACGCCGAGACGAACGCACCCTGCAACCTTCAGCCGATGGACGTGATCGTCGCCGTCGACGGCACGCCCACGCCGACCATCCCGGCCCTCGAGCGAGCCCTGGGGCGCCTCAAGCCGGGCGACGTCGTCGCGCTGAGACTCCGGCGCGCGGGGCGCCTCCGAATGGTGCGCATCCGCACGGTTCACCTCCCGCAGGACCCGAACCGGGCCTTCGTGGGCTTTGCCCCGGACCAGGCCGCGACGATCAAGCTGCCGCTCCGCGTCTCGATCGACGCGAGCGGCATCGGGGGTCCCTCCGCCGGCCTCGCCTTTGCGCTCGAGATCATGCGGAAGCTCGGGAGCAACGTCCTCCGAGGCCATCGCGTGGCGGCAACCGGCGAGATGGAGCTCAACGGCAGCGTCGCTCCGATCGGCGGCGTGAAGCAGAAGACCTACGGCGTGCGGGAAGCGGGAGCGGACGTCTTCCTCGTCCCGGCCGGTGACAACGCCCAGGTCGCGAGGCGCTACGCCGGGCCGCTTCGCATCATCCCGGTCCACACCTTCAAGCAGGCGTTGCAAGCACTGGCAACGCTGCCGCAGGCGCATTAGAGGACGTCGGTTTCGGCCGGTGGGAAACTGGCGGAAATTCGTCAGTTTTCGTCGGCGGCAACGCTTGCTTCTGGCGCTCCGCCCCCTATCATCGCACCTCGTAAGCGGCCTGGTCTCCCCAGAGCAAAGAAGAGATTGAGCAAACGTTCCAAGTCAACGTGCGCTGATTGCTATTTCCGCCGCGCCGGCCTCTGCGCCCTTCCCGGCGAGACGATCTGCCCGACGTTCCGGGTCGAGTCGGTCGGAAGGCTGGCCCCGCCGCCGCCGCAGCCGCGCCTCGTCCCGCGCGCCCTCGCCGTCCACGCGGCCGCCTAGCTCGTAGGATTCCGGCGTGCGCATTCCGCGCCGCCCCCGGATCGACACCGGCGAGGTCGCCGACCGCTGGCAGCCGCGGCTCTACCTGCGGCTGATCGCGCTCGGGCTGCTCGTCGCGTACGCGATCGCCTTCGTCCTCGAGAACCGGAAGCAGGTGAGCGTCCACTTCGTGCTCGCGACGGCGCGCGTGTCGCTCGTGTGGCTGATCCTGCTCGCGCTCGGCGTCGGGCTGCTCGGCGGGATCCTGCTGGCGCAGCTAGAGCGCCGCCGGCGCCGC
>DASSVO010000065.1:0-19830 GCA_035706005.1 Gaiellaceae bacterium
TCCGGCTGAGGACGACTACTTCGTGACCGGCGGCGGACAGGGCGCGGCGCAGGATCGACCCGACCTGGCCGGAGCCACCTGCGATCACGACCTTCACGCCGAGCCTCGCATGGATCGGCAGGTACCCGCTCCGGCGATCACGAATGCCCAGGTTCAAGGAGGCCGAGCCGCGCGGCGAGCCGGTGGATTCCTGGCGCACCGGCCCGCCGCAGGGCTCTCCTTACCGACCTAGCAAGCAGGGTCTGCCGGGATCAGCAGCGCTCCTGTTTCGGGTGCCTCGAAGAACGTGGCGATGAACACGGTCGGCTCGGTGCCGGGGTTGTAGGCGCTGTGGACGTGGCCGTGGCCGGCGTCGACGAACGCCTGTCCCGCCGAGTAGGTCGTCTCGGCGCAGCTTCCCTCGGCGATGTAGGTGAGCGAGCCGGAGATGATGTTCACGATCACCGGTCCGTAGTGGCTGTGCCAGGGGAACCGGGCGCCCGGCTGGACGGTGTACTTGACGTCGACGGTGCGGGACGGGTTGTCGACGTTGATCACGGCCGTTCCGCCCTCGTCGGTCTTCAGCTTCAACTTCATGTTGACCGCGTCGGTGAAGACCGAACGCGCGGTCAGCGTCTCGGCTGCGATCGGCGGCGGCGGCTCCACAGCTGCCGACGGGACGACGTTCACCGCAGCGGCGGCCGCAAGCATCAAGAGCGCGGTGCCGAGGATGAGCGTGACTCGCTTCTTCCGCCTGCTTCCCTTGATCATCGATCTGCTCCTCTCGATGGGTTGGCTCTCCGACGCTACGAAGGCGCCGCCGCGCCGACCACGGTGGCCGCAGGCTAGAGCGGGGGAGACTGCCCTCCCGTTCCGCCGGGTGCTGGACCACTTGACTCCCCCCGGCGATGACGGTCAACTTCGGCCGTGACCTCCGAGCAACAGCCTCGCGTGGCCCCGGAGCGGCTCGTCCTGGCTGCGGACGCAGACCGTCGCGAGATCGAGCGCAACCTGCACGACGGGACGCACCAGTCCCTGGTCGCCCTCGCAACCACGCTGCAGCTCGCACGGCTGGCCGCGAAGTCCGACCCGACGGCGGTCGGCGCGCTCCTCGACGAGCTGGAGCGCGACGTCCGGCAGGCGCTGGACGAGACGGCGCTGCTCGCGCAGCGGATCTACCCGTCGACACTTGAGCTGGATGGCCTCGCCGCGTTGCTTCGCTCGGTCGCGGCGCAGGCCGGAATCAAGGCGACCGTGGACGTCGCCGTCGGGGCGCGCTACTCCCCGGAGCTCGCGATGACCGTCTACCTGTGCTGGCTCGCTTCTCTCGCCTCGGCGAAGAACGAGACGCAGGTGGCGATCACCGTGCGGGAGGTCGAAGGCGCGCTCACCTTCGAGCTCGCCGGAGGAGGCTCAGCCGCGGAGCTCGAACGGCTGCAGGACCGGGTAGAGGCGCTCGGCGGACGGCTGACGAGTGAGCTCGGGCCGGGCGGCGTCACCCGCCTCTCCGGCTCGCTTCCGCTCCGCCGATGACACTAGGTGCTCTCGGCGAGGTAGAGGACGACGGCCTTGACGCGCTTGTGGATCGTCGTCTCCCACCGCAGCCCGAGCTTGAGGAAGATCGAATGGATCACCTTCTCGACCGACCGCTCGGTCAAGACGAGGGCCCCGGCGATCGCCGCGTTGTTCTTGCCCTCGGCCATCTCCCGGAGCACATCGCGCTCGCGGGGAGTCAGCTCGTTCAACGGCGATTCCTCGCTCCTCGCGTTCTCCGCGACCAGCGCCTCGACGACCTTCGGGTCGAAGACGGAGCCGCCGTCCGCGACGGCATGGATCGCGGCGACGAGCTGGTCGAGATCGTTGACGCGCTCCTTCAGCAGGTAGGCGCGACGCTCGCTCCCGCCTTCCAGGAGCGCGAGCACATAGGTCGGGACCGCGTACTGGCTGAGGACGACGACGCCGACGTCAGGGCTCGTCTCCCGCAGCCGGGTCGCGGCCTGGATGCCCTCGTCCGTGTTTCCCGGAGGCATCCGGATGTCCGTGACCACCACGTCGGGCCGCTCCGCGTCCACCGTCGCGAGCAGCGTGTCGAGGTCGCCGCACGCCGACACGACTTCGAGATCGTCCCGCGTCTCGAGCAGGCGCACCAGGCCCTCGCGGACGAGGTAGTGGTCCTCCGCGACCACGATCCGGATTGCCACGCGGTGAGGATAAGACGGTGACGCCTTCTGTTCCAAGTGCCCGGGAGCCCCTCGTTCTCATCGTCGACGACGACGAGAGGAACCGGCGGCTCGTACGGGACGTGCTCCGCGCGGCCGGGCTCCGCACGCTCGAGGCCGCCACCGGCGGCGAAGCCATCGCCCTCGCCGCCGAGCTCGAGCCGGACGTGATCCTGCTCGACCTCGAGCTTCCCGACGTGGACGGGACGGCGGTTGCGGTCGAGCTCCGGCAGGGATCGCCAACCGCGCGCATCCCGGTGGTCGCGCTCAGCGCACGGCCCTACGCCGGCGATCGCGACACGCTGCTTGCCGCCGGTTTCGCCGGCTACCTCGAGAAACCGATCGACGTCCGCACCTTTCCGGACCAGGTGCGGAGCTACTGCAGGCCTGCGAGTGCCTGAAAGATTCGGGTGTGCCTGCACCCTTCCGAGTCACCGGCGGGCACGGTTGGCAGGCACCCGCTGCGGCTCGATTCTTGGGCGAGATCTAGACGGATCCACGCCGGCATGTGAACATCGTCACACGCCGTCGTTCCCAGGGGGGCCAAAGGAGGGCAGGCAACCGATGCGGACACTGTTGACGGGGTGTGCGCTCGCGATCCTCTGTTCGGCGCTCTCGGCCTGCGGAAGCTCGCAGCGAAGCTCGAGCTCCGAGCGAACTCTCGAGCGTGCAGCCGACACGTACGCGATCAGCCAGATCGAGCGGTCCTTTCACGAGGCGATCTCCAAGAAGAAGATCGACGAGATGGTGGGGCTGTTCGCACCCCATGCCACGGGTACGTTCGGCCCTGGAAAGACCGTGACCGGAAAGCAGCAGATCCGCCAGGTCTGGTTGAAGTCGGTCGCTTTCCAGCCCGAGACGCACTGGCTGTCCGACCATCCCGCCTACAAGCTCAAGGTCACCGTCGCCGGCGATCGCGGCACGCTCCACTTCGAGTGCCACTTCATCGACGTCACCACCGGGAAGGTTGCGGCCCTCACGGCCGGCAATCTCGACGTCGCGAGGATCGACGGCCATTGGCTGATCACGAACTTCGTGGGCAGTACGACCGAGCTGAAGATCTGAGCAGTTGTCGCAGGGGCCTGTCCTGCACGGAGACGCAGCAGCCGGTGCCTCGAACCGCCGGCTGCTGAGCCCTGCCGACAACCGGCTCGTCCGGGCTGTCGGCCGCGTGCCGGCCGGCGTCCACGTCAAGCTCCTCGTCGCCTTCGTGGCCACCGCCCTGCTCGTCGTCGTCGTGGGAGTGCTCGGGCTACGGATCCTCGGACAGTCCAACCAGCGAGTGGAGACGCTCCGGACGCTCCAGGTGCGAGCCTTCGCGTACGGCAAGCTCCGGAGCGACGCCGCCCACGTTCGCCTGCTGCTCGCCCAGCGGGTCGGGGGCGACTTCTACGACGTCTTTCCCGACCAGAACAAGGAGAACCTCGGCGCAGGTGGCCTGGCGATCGACCGCGTGATCGCGAGCGCCGCGGCACAGCTGCCCGCCACGACCTTCCCCGACAATCTGGGATTCCGGCCGCCGCCCGAGGACGAGCAGTTCCTCCGCAAGATCCGGGCCACCGGCCGGCAGCTCGCGAGCGTGCTGGGGCAAGTCGTCGAAGCCGGCCGCTCGGCGCCTGGACGAGCGGAGTCCCTCCGGGGGAGGGCGGAGCTGCTCGCCATCGACCTCAACCAGCACGCGGCCGAGTTCGAGAACGCCGTGACCGCGCGGACGGACGCCCTCATCGTCCAGAACGCGAACGCGTACGAACACTCGCGCGAGCTGTTCATCGGGGTGGCGGCGGGGGCGATCGTCCTCGCGCTGCTACTGGGGTTCGTCCTCTCGTGGTCGGCGATCGGTCCCATCCAGAGCATCGACTCCCGGCTCGCCGCGATCGCCTCGGGCGACTTCTCGGGACACGTGGACGTCACGAACCGCGACGAGCTCGGGGCGCTCGCGGCGAACGTGAACCAGATGAACGACGAGCTCAGGCGTCTCTACCGGGAGGTCGAGGCCGCGAGCCAGCACAAGTCGGACTTCCTCGCCAACATGTCGCACGAGCTCCGGACGCCGCTGAACTCGATCATCGGCTTCTCGCAGGTGCTGCGGGAGGGAATGGCCGGCGACGTGAACAAGAAGCAGGCCGAGTACCTCGACGACATCCTCTCCTCGGGGACGCATTTGCTCTCGCTCATCAACGACGTCCTCGACCTGTCCAAGGTCGAGGCCGGCCAGATCGAGCTGCACGTCGCGCCGTTCTCGCTGCAGGACGCCCTCGAGCGCGGCGTCTCGATGGTCCGCGAGCAGGCCACGACCGAGGGTGTGAAGGTCACGCTGCACGAGAACGGCGGCCGCGACGTCGTCTCCGGAGACGAGCGGCGGATCCGGCAGGTCATCTTCAACCTCCTCTCGAACGCCGTGAAGTTCACGCCGGAGGGCGGGGAGGTCGACGTCAGCGCTGCGCGGATCGACGGCGAGATGCGAGTCTCCGTCGCCGACAGCGGGCCGGGCATCGCGGAGGAGGATCTCGACCGGATCTTCGAGGAGTTCCAGCAGACCGAGGCCGGCGCCAGGCAACGGGAAGGCACCGGTCTCGGGCTCGCGCTCTCGAAGCGCTTCGTCGAGATGCACGGCGGCCGGATCTGGTGTGAGAGCGAGGTCGGCAAGGGAAGCACGTTCGAGTTCACGCTGCCCCTGAGGCCGGTCGAGCGATGACGACCCCGCAGGTTCTGGTCGTGGAGGACAACGAGCGCAACATGAAGCTGTTCTGCGAGCTGCTCGAGGCCTCGGGCTACCGCACGCTCGAGGCGAGGACCGGCGAGCGCGCCGTGGAGCTCGCGCTCGAGCACCGGCCCGACCTCGTGCTGATGGACATCCGGCTTCCGGACATCGACGGCGTCGAGGCGCTCGGCCGCCTGCGGGCCGACGACGGCTTCGCGGCCTCGCCTGTGCTGGCGCTCACCGCCGAGGCGATGGAGGGAGACCGCGAGCGCTTCCTGGAGGCCGGCTTCGACGGCTACCTGTCCAAGCCCGTCGACATCGGCGAGTTCGTCGCCACCGTCAGGCGCTACTGCGACGGAAGCGGCGGCTGAGCGACCCCGACGTCGGTGTGGCCCGGGTGCGACCCGGCGACGCCGGCTGGTGGCGCAGCGGGTAGTCGCACCGTGACGCGCAGCCCGCCCTCGTCCCGCGGCATCACCGTAAGGGTCCCGTCGTGTGCCTGGGTGATGCTCTTGACGATCGCCAGGCCGAGGCCGACGCCTGCGTGGTCGGAGCGGATGCGTTTGGTGCCGCGCTGAAACGGCTCGGCGAGCGTGGCGACCACCTGCGGGCTGAGCTCGTCCCCGGTGTTCTCGACAGTGAGCGCTGCGCTGCCGGGGTGAGCGCTGGTCGTGACCCACACGGCGCCGTGTTCGGGCAGGTTGTGGACGATCGCGTTGTGCACGAGGTTCGTGCTCAGCTGCAGCAGGAGCGCGTGTGAGCCGGCGGCGGGAGCCGGGTCGCCGGCAGTCTCGATCGTGAGGCCCCGTTTCTCTGCGAGCGGAAAGAGCGCCTCGGCGGCTTCTTCCGCGATGAGCGACAGATCGATGCGCTCTCGGCCGAAGGATCGCTGGTCGGCGCGGCTGAGCACGAGCAGTGCCTCGGTGAGGTCGATCGCTCGGGTGTTGACGTCGCGGAGGCGGCCGACGAGCTCGCCGTTTGCGCCGTCCGGATCGTTGCGGGCCACGTCGAGGAGCGTTTGCGTGATCGCCAGCGGGGTGCGCAGCTCATGCGAGGCGTTGGCCGCGAATCGCTGCTGTTCGACGACCTGCGCCTCGAGCCGGGCGAGCATGGCATCGAAGCTGTCGGCGAGCTCGCGGAACTCGTCCTGACGGCCCTCCAACTCGATCCGGTGTGAGAGTGAGCCGGTCGCGGCCACGCGTGTGGCATCCGTGATCCGGGTCAGCGGGGCCAGCATGCGCCCCGCGAGCAGCCACCCTCCGACGAGCCCGAATACCAGGAGGAAGGCCATCACGATGGCTGCGATCGGAGCGAAGTCCCGCAGGAGATCGGCATGGCTCCGCACCATGAAGATCACGCCGGGATGCACACCACGCGAGAGGGAGAAGTAGCCGGCGGTGAGCAGCAAGGCGCCTGCGACCAATAGGAAGCCGGCGTAGCTGAGGGTGAGCTTGAGACGAACGCTCAGTCCACGCGCTCTAGCCACCGTCTCCTCCCGTGTCGATCCGATAGCCGACGCCGGGAACGGTGGCGATGATCCAGGGCTCGCCGAGCCGTTTTCGCAGCGCCGAGACCGTGATGCGTACGGCATTGGTGAACGGGTCGGCGTTCTCGTCCCACGCTCGCGCGAGGAGTTCCTCGGCGCTGACGACTCCCCCCTCGGCGGCGACGAGGACGTCGAGCACGGCGAACTGCTTCCTGGTCAGCGCGACATAGTGACCGTCGCGGTAGACCTCGCGGCGGAACGGATCCACCCGCAGGCCTGCGATCTCGCACACCGGCGGCCTGTGGTGCGCGCGCCGGCGGTCGAGCGCTCGGAGACGGAGCACGAGCTCGCGGAGCTCGAACGGCTTCGTCAGATAGTCGTCGGCGCCGAGCTCGAACCCGGTGGCCTTGTCGTCGAGCCGGTCCGCGGCAGTGAGCATGAGGATCGGCACGCCGCTGCCGGAGGCGACGATGCGTTCCGCGATCTCGTCACCGGTAGGGCCTGGGATGTCGCGGTCGAGGACGGCGATGTCGTAGGCGTTGAAGCTCAGCAGCTGCAGCGCGGAGTCGCCGTCACCGGCGATGTCGGCGGCTATCGCCTCCAGGCGTAGGCCGTCGCGGATGGCTTCCGCCATGTACGGCTCGTCCTCGACGATCAACACCCGCATGCCCCGATGCTAGAGCGGACCGCTATCGCCGGCATATCGAAAACCGCATACGTGCCGGTAACGCCACGCTGCCCAGGCTGGAGGCATGGCCTACGGCAAACCCGCGCGAAGAGCGATCTATCGGAGCCGGATTCGCTGGACCCGTGTCGCCGGCGTCGTCCTGGTCACGGCTGTCGCCGCAGCCTTCGGCTACCGCTCGCTCGCGTCCTCGTCCTCGTCCTCGACGACCGCATCACCGGTCCATGTCCTTCGCAGCGAGCGCCGCGGTGCGCTGCCTCGCGCGGTGTGGCCGGCACAAGGCCAAGCCGCGTTCATCCGAACAGGACGGTCGGAGATCCAAGCCGGCCCGAACCAGCATCCGGCTCCGATCGCCAGCGTCGCGAAGGTGATGACGGCCTATCTCGTGCTCCGCGATCACCCGCTGCGGCTGGGCGAGGACGGCCCGACGATCACACTCACCGATGGCGATGTCGCCGACACCGACCGCCGGCGCGGACAACGGGAATCGATCGTGCCCGTCGTCGCCGGAGAGCAGCTGACCGAGCTGCAGGCACTGCAGGCGCTGCTACTGCCGTCGGCGAACAACATTGCGGCGGTTCTCGCGCGGTGGGACGCGGGCTCGGAGAGCCGGTTCGTCGCCCGGATGAACGCCACCGCCCGGTCGCTGGGCATGGCTAGCACCCGCTACACCGACCCGAGCGGCTACGACGACGCAACCGTTTCGACTGCCGCCGACCAGGTGCGCATCGTCGAGCGGGCGATGCGCCTGCCCGTGTTCGCGAGCATCGTCGCCACACCGACCGCGACCCTGCCGGTCGCGGGCACCGTGCACAACACGAACACCCTGCTCGGCCACGACGGGTTCGTCGGCGTGAAGACCGGCTCGGACGACGCGGCCGGCGGCTGCTTCGCCTTCCGGGCCATCCGCTGGATCGAGGGCAAGCGGACGACGATCACCGGGGTCGTGCTGGACCAGCCCGGCGACGAGCAGATAGCGGCGGGTCTCGCAGCTGCCGCCGGCATAGTCGACCGCATCGCCGGTCGCCGGGCCGTGCCAGAACTACAGCAACCAAGCCTGCCGTAAAGCGGTGGAGGTGGCTCTCGCCACCTCCACCGTCGGTAGCGCGTTTTTCGCGCTAAGGGAAGGTCGGCTCGCTCAGCAGGCACCCGAGCCCTGTGTTGGCGAAGTCCTTGTTGCTGAACTCCGTCTGGGTCAGGTAGGTGTGCCCGTTGATCAGCTGGTTGTAGGCGGTTCCGTCCGCCGCCGAGCCTCCGAGCGGCGTGTCGAAGCGGTAGGCGCATTCGTCGCCGTTCTCATTGCCGATTGCGTCGTACCACCCGGTACTGACGTCCGGATCGGTAATCGACTCCATCAGCTCGTGACTCAGCGGGCTGATCTCGACGTCAGCATCGGGATTGCCGTTCGGCGACTGGAGGTGGTTCCTGCCGAACGCGATGCCGGCGTCGCTCCCGCACGTGAACAGAGCGGTCTGCAGCGGCGAGTGGTAGATCGGATAGGACAGGTTCGCGTAGACCATGCGATTCCCGTCCATGTTGTGGTACGCGCAATACCCGTTAGGGACCTTCGAATGGTTGATCGTGCAGGCCTGGCTCAAGTCCTGATGCCCCCGGCTCGTCGTCGAGCCCGGGTTGAAGCACGTCTCCACGTGCTTCGGGATGAACAGCACGTAGATGTGCGAGAGGTTCACCGGCAGGTTGTTCGCCTTGACGATGCTCGCTGTCTCGGCGTCCACCTGGGCATCGTCGATGCAGGCGTTGTAGCCGGAGCCGTCCGGGTAGATGCCGGTGAGGTCCTTGTGGTCCACGATGCAGCCGTCCGGCGGTAGCGGGTTCGTGTCGTCGATCGGCGTGCCGGCCCGGACCTGGTAGTTGATCGGCCCATTGGTGCCGTAGTACTCGGTCAGCGTCGAATACACGTTGGTGTTCTTGCCGCTGTCCGCCGCGACGTCGGTGAGGTACTGCGTGATGAGGCTCTCGTACCCGGGGGCAAATCCGTCGGCCCCCGGCGGATGCCAGAAGATCGGTGTCACGGTGATCGGGCCGGTCGAGTCCGTGCCCATCACCTGGCCGTTGTGGAAGATGAGCGGCGGTGAGCCGCTCGAGACCGGGCTGTCAGCAGCGTCGACCGACGCATCGCAACCGACCCGCGCCGCGCTGATGACACCGCCGAAATGGGCCTGCCGAGCACTCGCGCGCGCGAGGCAGGCGTTGGCCGAAGCTGCCGCGTGCGCCGATCCGCCCGAGGCCGAGATCGCGGTAGCGAGCAGACCCACGGCCAGCAAGGCCACGGTCAGACGCAGACCACGTCCCATGTGTGCTCCCTTCACGTGTCTTCCCCCTTCTTCGGGTGTTCCACTGCGCGCCGAGGATCGGTGCGCGCCGGGAACCTAGCGTTCACAAACGGATATTGCAAACCTTCTTTGCACTGATTGGCACGGCCCGGGCCGGAAACCGCTCGCTCGAACGACGCTTCGCGCGCGCAGCAGGACTCCGCCTCGCCCCGCTCACACGCGAGCCCGGAAGCGCCGTCGGCTAACCCACCGCTTCCCGCACGCCAGCTCGTTCGTCGTCGAACTGCCCGCCGGCTCCCTTGCACCGGGCGCCGTGACCCGGCTCGCCCGCGCCGTGCAAATCCCGGCGCTAGGCTGACGCTGCGCTGACGTTCTGCGAGCGACTGCGAGCAGCTCGCTTGAGAGCTGACGGTCGATCGCAGCCATTGCGGACACACAGACCTCGCGGGAGGGAGGTCGCCGGGACGCGCCCGGCCTGGTGTCGTTGCCTAGTCCGGACGAGGAACTCTCGGGCTTCCGTCCGCGTGCGTGAGCCAGGTCGGAGCGGCTAGTGCGAGCACGCGCCGCTGACCTTCGGTCGCGCCGCTGCCGAGCTCGTCGAACGAGGTGCCGACGTCGCCGCCGAGAACGTGTGTGCCGGCGTCGGTCTCTACGACGACCACCTGATGCCCGTCCGTATGACCGGGCGCCGGCAGCAGGCGGATTCCCGGTAGCAGCTCCGCCTCGCCCTCGTGCTCGACATACGTCGCGCCGTCGAAGTCGACCCATTCGCGGATCGTGTAGTCGTCGAGCGAACGGGCGTCGGTGAGCTCGCGAGCCTGGACGTGGATCGGCACGCCCGGGAAGAGACGGTTGCCACCGCAATGGTCGAAATGCAGGTGGGTATTGACGACGCAGGCGATGTCGCGCGGGATGTTCTCCGGGTGCGGCTTCGGGCTCAGGTCGTCGACCTCGGGTCTCACGTCGATCAGGCCGGTGTCGACCAGCACGCGGCCCGCGGGGTGGTCGATCGTCCAGACGAACACCGGCCACTTCTCGCCCTCCACGACGAGCTCCGCTGCGAGGTGGGCGTTGATCGTGGAAATCTCAGACATGCAGAGTGGGCCGGTAGGTGAGCTCCTGGATGTTGCCGTCGAGCGTTCGACTCTCGAGCAGCTCGAGGTCGAAGTCCGCCGCGCCCTCGAAGATCGCATCCGATCCGTTCTCGCCGGTGATCACGGGAAAGATGGTCACCTGGACGCGGTCGACCAGGCCGGCGGCCATCAGCGCCCGATTCATCGACAGGCTTCCGTGCGAGCGCAGCGGCACGTCGGACTCCTCCTTGAGCCGGGCGACGACATCGACCGCGTCTCCGCTCACCACGGTGCCGTCCACCCAGTCGAGGGGTTCTTCCAGCGTGGTCGACACGATGATCGCGGGCAGGTTGACCATCCGGGTGACCCACGGGTCCCTCACCTCGGAATCCTCGGGTTCCGTGGCGAGAAACCCTGCGAACAGCCGATAGGTGTTGGCCCCGAAGACCATCCGCTGGTCCTCCTCGTACAGGTCGAGGCGATGGTCGAGCAGCTCAGGGCCCTGCTTGCCCCAGTATCCGCCCCAGTCGCCGCCGCTGGCGGAGCCGAAGCCATCGAGGCTGGAAAAGACGTCGAACGTGTACGTGGCGGTCATGGCTGCTCTCCTCGAGTGCGTTGATCTGTCGTCGATACAGACCGGAAACCGCGGCAGGACTCATCGCGGCTCGACGCCGTGAGTCCCGCCCCGCCGCAGACACGTCCTGTCGCCTAGTCGATGTGCATGGAACCGCGGTATTCGTCCTGGATGACGCTGGAGGGGACGATGGCCGTGCCGGTGATCGTTCCCGCGCCATGCAGCAGGGCATATGCGCCCGTGCCGTGCACGACCGACCACGTACCGGAGTCGTCAGCGGTGGTGAAGTCCAGCGTCACCCGCAGCAACAAGTCGAACGTCCCGTTCGAGCAGACGAAGTGCTTGCCGACATGGATCTGCTCCTGTGTCCCACTCTGTGCGCCGTTGAACCGAACAAAGGGTGTCGACACGGTGCCGTTCGCGCACAGCACTCCACCCGTGCTCGTGAACGGATCCGAGGGATCGGTTACGACCGTGGTGACACTGATCGTCACGGACCTGGGCGTTGCTGCGCCGGCCGTATCGCACAGCGCGACGCCGAGGAGCACGAGCGCCAGCACGAAGGCTCGCTTCCACAACATCGATATCTCCTCTCTCCGACATGCACGCCAGAGCGAAGATTTCACCCGTTGAGTCGAGCGCGTCAAGTCGAGCCGGCGGGTAGGGCGTCCGGGGGTCTGCCGTACCTCGAGATGCCGGTTGGCCCCATTGGCGCGAGTAGTGGGCTTTGACAGCCTGCGTTGCGACACGCTACGAGGAGGAAGCACGATGCAGACCGAAATCATCTCTCCTGGACTGCGCGAGCTCGACCAGCGATCCGGCGGCGGCCTGGAGGTGACGCTGCTCTGGAGCGAGCGCACCGGATCCGTCTTCGTCTGCGTCGAGGACGGGCAGGCGAGCTCTGGATTCCACTTCGTCGTCGATCCTGCCGACGCCCTGGACGCGTTTCACCATCCCTACGCCTACCGCCGGCGGCGTCCGCGCGCGCTGCCGCACGGGACGGCGAAGGATGCGGCCGCGGCGTGAGGCGCTCGGCCCGGGGAGGCGGACCATGAAGGCGATCGTGGTGACGGACCAGGCTGCGGGAACGGCCGGGATGATGCTCGTGGAGCGGCCCGAGCCGCAGGCGGCGATCAATGATGTCGTCGTTCGGATTCATGCCTCGGGATTCGTCCCGACCGAGCTGGCGTGGCCCTCGACCTGGACCGATCGCCTCGGCGGTGACCGAACGCCGTCGATCCCCGGGCACGAGCTGGCCGGAGTGGTCACCGCCCTCGGCTACGGCACGACGGGGCTCTCGGTGGGACAGCGCGTGTTCGGCCTCACCGACTGGACGCGCGACGGCACCCTGGCCGAGTTCACGGCCGTCGAGGCACGCAACCTCGCGCCCTTGCCGGGCGACGTCGACTTCACGGTGGGCGCGAGCCTGCCGATCTCGGGCCTCACGGCGTGGCAGGGGCTCTTCCAGCACGGCCGCCTTCGGGCGGGGCAGAGCGTCCTCGCGCACGGTGCGGCCGGCGCGGTCGGGTCGATGGTGACGCAGCTCGCACGTGAGGCCGGCGCCTACGTCGTAGGCACCGGACGCGCCGCGGACCGTCAGACGGCGCTCGACTTCGGCGCGCAGGAGTTCGTCGACCTCGAGAACGACGTCCTCGAGGACGTCGGCGGCGTCGACCTGGTTTTCGACGTCATCGGCGGCGACATCGGGAAGCGGTCCGCCGGTCTGATCCGGGCCGGAGGGACATTGGTGTCCGTCGTTGGACCCCCGGAGACACGGCCCGCAGACGGCCTGGCGATCGACTTCGTCGTCGAGTCCGACCGTGGCCAGCTGGTTGAGGTTGTCCAGCGAGTGAGGGACGGACGATTGCGCACGAACATCGGCAACGTCGCGCCCCTCGACGATGCCGTTGCCGCTCTCAACCCGACCGACCGGGTCACGGGAAAGACGATCATCCGCATGCGTCCATAAGGACTCGTTGGCGGACCGCTCCGATCACCGAGGGGGGCGGGGCTCGGCCAGTTCCTGGGCGAGCCCGATCAGAAGACCTTCGGGACCGCGGATGTAGCAGAGGCGGTACAAGTTTTCGTACTGGACGACTTCGCTGCTGACGAGCTGCGCGCCGACTTTCTCGAGCCGGGCGAGTGTCTCGTCGATGTCGTCAACGGCGAACATCACACGCAGGTAGCCCAGAGCGTTTACCGGGGCGGTCCGGTGGTCGGCGACCACGGCCGGCTCGAGAAAGCGCGAGAGCTCGAGTCGCCCGTGGCCGTCTGGCGTGCGCATCATCGCGATCTCGACACGCTGGTCGCCCAGCCCTGTGACACGCCCGGCCCACTCTCCTTCGACCATGGCTCGCCCTTCGAGCTCGAGTCCGAGTTCGCGGAAGAACTCCACGACCCCTTCGAGGTCTTCCACGACGATTCCCATGTTGTCCATGCGTTTGAGCGCCATGTGCCTGGTCTCCCGGTGTTGACTACGTCGACGATCGCACTTGGAAAGGCGGCGTGCCGGCAAGCTTGCCCCCGTCGACCGTGAGGGTTGAGCCGGTGATGAATCCCGCCTGATCGGAGCAGAGCCAGACGACGGCGTCGGCAACCTCGCTGGGTTGGCCGACCCGCTGCAGCGGCATCGCTGCCGCAGCCGCTTGCTGGGCGGCGGCGCCGGCGCGTTCGAGGTTGTCGGTGAGGATCGGCCCCGGCGCGACGGCGTTGACGCGGACGCCGGATGCGGCGTAGTCGAGCGCGGCCACCTTGGTCAGGCCTTCGACGCCGTGTTTGGCCGCGACGTAGCTTGCGAGTCCGCCGACACCTTGCACCCCTGCTGTCGAGGACATGTTGACGATCGCCCCGCCGCCGGACTGGATGATCGCGGGGATCTCCGCTCGCATCGAGAGGAAGACGCCGCGCAAGCTGACGGCGTGCATCGAGTCGAACGCCTCGATCGGAACCTCGGCGAGCGGGGTCGGCGGGTGTCCACCGCCGGCAGCGTTGTTGCAAGCGAAGTCGAGACGGCCGTACTCCTCGACGACACGGTCGACCATCGTCCTGACCGCCTCTGCGTCGCTTATGTCTGTAGGGAGGGCGAGTGTGTGACCGTCACCGCCCAGCTCGCCGGTGAGCCGGTCGAGCGCCTCGGCGTCTCTCGCCGCGATCGCGACGTGCGCGCCTGCCGTGTTGAAGGCGCGGGCGACCGCGGCGCCGATGCCTCGACTCGCGCCGGTCACGAGCGCCACTTTTCCCGTCATCTCCGTGCGCACGAATCACCTCCGTCAATCGTTCCCATCCCTCGGTCATGCCGTGGCCCGCTCGTAGACGAGGAGTTGGACGCCGTCGCCGAACGTCTGCGTGGCAGCAAGGCGCAAGCGCTTCGTTTCGCTCGTGCCGTCGAACAGGCGTTTCCCCGCGCCCACGATCACCGGGTAGACCAGCAGATGCAGCGCGTCGACGAGGTCGTGCTCGATCAGAGCCTGCGCGAGCTGCGCGCTGCCGTGCACGACGATGTCCCGCTCGTGGCGCTGCTTGAGCTCGCGCACCGCCTCCACGAGATCGCCCGCAAGGACGGTCGTGTTGGCCCACTCCGGGTTCTCCAAGCTGGAGGAGACGACGTACTTGGGCATCGAGTTGAAGTAGTCGGCGAACTCACCCTCGAAATGCGGCCACGATTCCGCGAACCCCTCGTAGGTGATGCGGCCCAGCAGCTGGGCCTCGGACGCCATCGTCTCGTCGACCTTGAACTGGTCGCCCTCGGAGCCGCGAGAGAAGCCGTCGGTCCAGCCGACGCGCTCGAACGCCTCGGTTCCGCTTGGGGCCTCGATGACCCCGTCGACGGAGATGTACTCGGTGACCACGATCCTGCCCATGCTCTTCTTCTTTCCGTTGGGTACGTTTTTCCTGACGGGCGGAGGCGCTTGGACTCATCGCTGAGCCGACAGGGGCATGCGCCTCACACCAATGCGCAGCCGTTCAACTCCGAGTCGCCGGCTTCACGAGCTCGAGCGTGTGCCAGACGGTTAGCGGGCCGACCGCTAGCGATGTGGCCGCACGACGACACAGCAGGAGCCCTCGCAGGGATCGAGGTCTGCCGTCCGGTCGGATATGCCGGCGCCTTCGAGCAGGCCTTCGAGGAAGGCATGGTTGAGGTTGCAGACGACCTGAGGGTGGGTGGTGGCGACGTCGTGGAAGGGGCAGTTCTGCAGCCGGAGCGCACCGTCGGCCTCGCGTCGAGGCTCGTAGCCACGCGCGGCGAGCGCGGCCTCGAGGTTGACCCGGGGGGAGAGCTCGGCGCCGAGCCGGCGCCCTTCCGCCCGTGCGGCATCGCTTGCGGCGTCCGCCTGTTCCGGCCCTCCACGTTCGGTCCCCTCGGCGAGCAGCCTCGCCACGAAGGCGTAGTCGCGCGCCGGCGCCTGCGCGGCCAGCGCTCGTCCGGAGCGACGGTAGAGCTTCGCCGGTCGGCCGGCGCCGGGACCGCGCCGGTCGTCGGGACGGGCGAAGGTGACGTCGAGCAGCCCGGCCTCGGCGAGCAGGTCGAGATGGTAGGCGGCGAGTGGCCTGCCGATCCCGACCGCCACGGCGGCCTCGTCGCGTCCGACCGGCCGCTGCTGAGCTGAGATGTAGTCGTAGAGCGCCCGGCGACGCTCGTCGCCGAGGGACGCGAATGCGCTCACATCACCGAGGGGATCCGGCTCGCGTCGCTGACGCATCTTCTAAAACTAGCACGATTTGACAAGAGCATCCGCGCAGTTCTATAGTTAAAGCACATTCACTAAATATCTCTGGAGGAGGCGCGAGATGGCTGTGCCCGACACACAGATCCGCACGACCCCACGGGCGGTTCCGCGCGAGCGACCGAGCGCGGACGGGCCTCCGCTCCAAGCGCACTCGAAGTGGCATGAGCCGAGCTACCAGGCGTTCGTCGTGCTCCGGGTGGCGTTTGTCGCCCTGCCGCTGGCAATGGGGATCGACAAGTACTTCAACTCGATGGTCTACTGGCCGCAGTACCTCGCGGGCTGGATCAACAACATCATCCCCGGCACCGCGCAGGAGATGATGTACGCCGTCGGCGCGGTCGAGATCCTCGCCGGCATCCTCGTAGCGCTCAAGCCGCGCTACGCGGCCTACGTTGTCACCGCCTGGCTGCTCGGCATCGTCATCAACCTCTACAGCGCCGGCACCGGCTACTACGACGTCGGCGCCCGCGACCTCGTGCTGATGGCCGCGGCGTTCGTACTGGCGACGCTCGCGCGCAAGTGGGATCCGCCGCTCGCGTTCGAGCGCCGTTTCCATCGCGGCGAGTAGGACGCGCCGTCGGGCGCAGCGGCGTCCGGGGCGTCCTAGCGAGACGCTCCGGACGCCGACGCGCCACCTCAGCGTGGGCGGTGCCGCGCACCCTCGGAGGCCGCGTGACGTGCGTTGCGCGCGTCCTCCTCGACGAGGTCGGCGTTGATCGAGATTGCGGCGGCTGATCCTTCGCCCGCCGCGCTGATCACCTGCGCACGCGGGTTGGCCGCGTTCCCTGCGGCCCAGACGCCGGGGAAGGTCGTTTTTCCGGCGATGTCGACGCGAACGAAGCCGAGCTCGTCGGTCTCGCAGGCGAGGTGGTCCAGAAGGCCGGCGAGGCGGGGGCGGAGCTCGGGCCGGATGAAGAGGGCGGTTCGCTCAACGGTTCGACCGTCGCCGAGCATCACGCCCCTCAGGCGGTCGTCTTCGACCACCAGCCCGCGAACCTCGCCGTCGACGACGCGGATGCCGAGGGCTTCGAGCTGCTCGCGCTCCGGGTCACCGAGGACGTGGGTGTGCGTGAAGAAGATCAGGTCGCCGGACCATTGGCGGATCAGCTGTGCGTGCTCGACCGAGCCAGTGCCGGTGCCGAGCACGCCGAGCGGCCGATCGCGAACTTCCCAGCCATGGCAGTAGGGGCAGTGGAGGAAGTCCTCACCCCAGCGCTCCCGAAGGCCGGGGATCGGCGGCAGCTCGTCTGTTGCTCCGGTCGCGATCAACAGCCGCCTCGCCTCGAGGACTTCGCCGTCGGCGAGGGCGACCGAGAAGCCGGGCTCGATCGAGACGACATGCCCGGAGATGAGCTCCACGCCGTAAGCGGCTGCCTCCTCGCGACCCACGGCCAGGAGCTCTGCGGGCGACAGCCCGTCACGCGAGAGGAAGCCGTGCATGTGCGCCGCGGACGCGTTGCGCGGAGCGCCTCCGTCGACGACGGCGACACGCCGCCGCGCGCGCCCGAGGACGAGCGCGGCGCTCAGACCGGCCGCGCCGCCCCCGATCACAACCACGTCAAACCGTTCGTCATCCATGGCCCGGACGCTGCCGAAGTCGGCGCAAGGCCGCCACTTTCGTTGCTGTTTCCGGGAACGCTCAGTAGCGTTGGCATGTGGAGCATGCGTCGGCTATCCCGGACGTTCTCGCCCAAGTCGGCCCGCGCCTGAAGCGCCTCCGCACCTACCGCGGCATCACTTTGACCAGCGTCGCGGCGCAGACCGGCATCTCGAAGAGCACGCTCTCGCGCCTCGAGAGCGGCCAGCGGAAGCCAAGCCTCGAGCTGCTGCTACCCCTCGCCGACGCCTACCAGGTGCCGCTCGACGAGCTGGTCGGTGCACCCGAGGTCGGCGACCCCCGCGTCCGGTTCAAGCCGCGCACCCGCAACGGCCGCCTTGTCTTCCCGCTCACGCAGCAGACAACCGGGCTCGCCGTCTGGAAGGTCGTGATCCCGCCCGAGCGCGAGCGCAACCTCCGCATCCACGACGGCTACGAGTGGCTTTACGTGCTCTCCGGGCGAATGCGGCTGATCCTCGGCGAGCACGACATCGCCATGGGGCCGGGCGAGGTCGCCGAGTTCGACACTCGCCTGCCGCACTGGTTCGGTCCCGCGGACGGTGAGCCCGTGGAGATCCTGAGCGTCCACAGCACGCACGGCAAACGGATGCATGTTCGCGCCGCGCCCCGCGGCGCGCATCCGACGCACTAGAGGCGCTTTCCCGGAAACGGCAACGAAAGTTGTCCTGACGGTTTGCCTGCCGCACGGTCGGTGGCGTGGAGCACACGCCGTTCTCCCCGACATCGAAAGGAAGGCAGACCATGCCCGCACTAGTCCGCTGGGTCCTCCGTCACAAACGACTCGTCGCCGGCTTCTGGGTTGCCGTCACGATCGCGGCGTTCGCAGCGATCGGCCCGGCGGGGAAGTCCCTCTCGCAGCAGTTCAGCGTTCCCGGCCGCGAGGGCTTCCAGGCGAATCAACGGATCGCCGCGATCTATGGCAGCGGCGGCGACGTTGCTCCGCTTGTTCCCGTTGTTCAGCTGCCGAAAGGCACGACCGTCGACTCCCCGGGCGTCAAGAACGAGCTCGGCTCCGCGCTTGCTCGTGTGAAGGCGGCTCTTCCCAAGGCACGGATCGCTTCCTACGCGTCGACCGGAGACCGGGCGTTCGTCTCGGACGACGGCCGCACGACCTTCGCACTCGTCGACATCCCCGCACGCGGCGGCGTGGACCAGGGCCAGCCGGAAGCGCGGATCGCCCAGAAGGCGCTGGCCGGCGCCACCGTCGGCGGCGCAACCGTGCGCATCACCGGCCTCGACGCACTCCGAGCAACCGGCAACGACACCCAGGGAACAGGATCGGGTGTGCTCCTCGGGACGCTGCTCGCAGCGCTGGGAGCGCTGCTCGTGCTCGCCTTCGTCTTCCGTTCCTGCACCGCGGTCATCCCGCTGCTGATGGCCGCGGTCGCAATCCCGACCACCTTCCTGCTGATCTGGCCGCTGACGAGCATCACCGACGTATCCGTCATCGTCCAGTTCCTGGTCGCGCTGATCGGACTCGGAATCGCAATCGACTATGCGCTGCTGATCGTCGTCCGCTGGAGAGAAGAACGGGAGCGGTCCGGCACGACCAATCACCAGGCGGTCGAGAACGCGATGCAACACGCCGGCTCCGCTGTCGTCTTCAGCGGCACCACGGTCGGCATCTCGCTGCTGGCGTTGCTCGCGGTGCCCATCCCTGCCCTGCGCAGCGTCGGGATCGCCGGCTTGCTGATCGCGCTCGTCAGCGTCGCGGTCGCCGTGACACTGCTGCCGGTCGTGCTCGCCACCGTCGGCCCGAAGGCCGACTGGCCGCACAACCAGCGCGACGCTCGACCCAGCCGTGCATGGTCTTCCTGGGCGCGGCTCGTCGTGCGCCACCGCTGGATCGCGGCGACGGTGTCCGCTGCCATCCTCGGTGCGCTCGTTTTTGCTGCATCGACGATCCAGTTCGGGAACCCCCGCGCCAACTCGCTCGCACAGCAGGGCCCGGCGCGCATCGCCCTCGACAACCTCACCGACTCGGGGATCGGCACCGGGCCGCTCTCGCCCTTCGACGCGCTCGTCAGCGCGGGTGATCCCGCCGCCGTCGCCGAGTCCTTCGGGGCAGTCGAGAGCGTTCGCGCGGCAGTCGCACCCAAGAATTGGCACAAGCAAGGAACCGCGCTCGTCACCGTCATCCCGACCGAGGACGGGAACTCTCCGGCGGGCCGCGCGACGCTCGACCGGCTTCGCGCGACGACCGTCGACGGCGAGGTCACGATCGGCGGCGAGGCAGCACAGGGAGCCGACTTCCTCGATGCGGTCTACAGCAACTTCCCGCTGCTGATCCTTCTGATCTCCGGGTTGACGTTCCTGCTGCTCGCGCGGGCGTTCCGCTCGCTCGTCCTGCCGCTCAAGGCGGTGCTCCTGAACCTGCTCTCGGTTTCGGCGGCGTGGGGGCTGCTCGTGCTCGTGTTCCAGCACGGCTTCGGCTCCGGCATCTGGGGCATCGCGCCGACGCGGGCGATCAACGT
>DASSVO010000066.1:0-29222 GCA_035706005.1 Gaiellaceae bacterium
CCGACCGCGCTGGTCGGCGCGATCCTGCGTCCTCGGTCGCGCAAATAGCGCTGCTATTCGCGCTCCCTGCGTCCTTGTCTCGCACTCGACCATCACGCCCGGGCAGCGCGTGGTCATTCCGAAACGAGTTCTTACGCGCGCGCCGGCTCGAACCTGAGCTTCGCGGCCTCGACGGGAACCTCGGTGGGGTACTCGCCGGTGAGGCAGGCGCGGCAGAGAGCCGAAGCCGGCCGCCGCGTCGACTCGACGAGCCCGTCGTGCGAGAGGTAGGCGAGCGAGGTGGCGCCCACGTGCTCGCGCACCTCCTCGACCGAGCGCGTCGAGGCGATCATCTCCGAGGGATCGGCGAGGTCGATCCCGTAGAAGCACTGACCGATCACCGGCGGAGACGAGATGCGGAGATGAACCTCGGCCGCTCCCGCGTCGAAGAGCATCCGCACGATCTCGCGCGTCGTGTTCCCGCGAACGATCGAGTCGTCCACCGCGACGACCCTCTTCCCGGCGACCTCGGCGACGGGGTGGTACTTGAGCTTGATTCCCTGCCGCCGGAGCTCCTGGCCGGGCTGGATGAAGGTGCGCTGGACGTACCGGTTCTTGATCAGCCCCTCGCTGAACGGCAGCCCGAGCGCGCGGGCGAAGCCGATCGCGGCGGGTGTCCCGGAGTCGGGGATCGGGAGGACGAGATCGGCCTCGACGGGCGCCTCCGCTGCGAGTCGCTCGCCCATGCGGACGCGCGCGTTGTGCACCTCGATCCCCTCGAGGCGGCTGTCCGGGCGCGCGAGGTAGAAGAACTCCCAGATGCAGAGGGCGCCGGTCTCCCCGCGCTCAAGGACCTGCGTCGCATGGAGGCCTTCGGCGTCCACGACGACCAGCTCGCCCGGAGCGACCTCCCGGACGGGCTCCGCGCCGACGAGGTCGAGCGCGCACGTCTCGGAGGCGACGGTCCAGTTCCCCTCTATCCGGCCGATCACGAGCGGCCGGAAGCCGTGCGCGTCACGGAAGGCGACGAGCCGCCCCTCCGACAGCGCGACGATGGAGTAGGCGCCCTCGAGCCGGCGCATCGCGTTCGCGACCGCCTCGTCGAGCGGGGCCGGGTCGTTCGCGATCAGCGCCGCGATCAGCTCGCTGTCGGACGTCGTCCCGAGGCGGACGCCGTCCTCCCGCAGTGCGTCCCGCAGCTCGCCGACGTTGATCAGGTTGCCGTTGTGACCGAGCGCCACGGTCCGGGCCCGGCCGTGCTGGACGAGCGGCTGGGCATTCGCCCACTGCGACGAGCCCGTTGTCGAGTAGCGGTTGTGGCCGATCGCGACCTGGCCGCGCAGGCCGCCGAGCTTCTGCTCGTCGAAGACCTGAGAGACGAGGCCGAGATCGCGCAGGCCCGTCAGGCGCCCGTGTTCGGAGACCGCGATGCCGGCCGACTCCTGGCCGCGATGCTGCAGCGCGAAGAGCCCGAAGTACGTGAGCCGCGCCACGTCGTGGTCGGGCGCGTAGACCCCGAAGACGCCGCACATCAGGCAACGACTCCGATCTGGACGAAGCCTCGGGAGCCAAGACGCTTGAGGCGTCCAGGGCGACAGGCGAGGATCGCCGCGCCACGGCGCGAGTCGTAGTCCGGCGGCAGCTCGACCTCCGCCTCGAGGCCGCCGCTCCAGGCTGCTGCCTCGGCGAGCGCGGCCTGGACGCCGCCGGTGCCCACGTCGTGGCTCAGGCTCAGGTGCGGCGCCGCCTTCCAGAGGAAGCGGATCAGGGCGGCCTCGGCTGCGAGCGAGCCGTCGGGCGACGTCGCGAGGAGGACGGCGTCACCGCTGCTCCAGCGGCCGGGGACCTTGCGGACGTCCGGGACGAGACCGACGCAGCCGACGACCGGCGTCGGCGGGATCGACGCGCCGTCCGCGTCGTTGTAGAGCGAGACGTTGCCCGAGGCGACGGGGATCCCGAGAGCCTCGGCAGCCTGGGCGATCCCCTCGATGGCCTGCGCGAGCTCGTGCGCGATGGCCGGCTTCTCGGGGTTGCCGAAGTTGAGGCAGTCGGTGAGGCCGATCGGCTCGCCGCCGGCGCACGCGACGTTGCGCGCTGCGCCGAGCGTCGCCTGGACGCCCGCCCGGAGGCCGTCGGTCTCGCCGGGTGCCGGCCCCTGCAACGCGACCGCGAGGCCGCGCAGCGACGGGCGCAACCGGAGGACGGCCGCGTCGAGGCCGGGCCGGCGGACGGTCCGGGAGCCGACGAGGTGGTCGTACTGCTCGATCACGTCGCGGACGTCGAATGCGGGGCGCTCCGGACGACGCACGGGCCGCTCCTCGGCCCGCTGCTCGACCTCGTAGCGCGGACACTCGTCCGTCAGCAGCCGGGCCGGGATCTCGCCGACGACGTCGCCGTCGTGGAACGCGCGGAGCGCGCCCGAGCTCGTCACCTCGCCGATCGCCGTGCACGGCAGCTCCCAGCGAGCGCAGACCTCGCGCACGGCGTCGAGCATCTCCGGCCGCACGACCGCGACCATCCGCTCCTGCGACTCCGAGATCATGATCTCCCACGGCTCCATCGCCGCCTCGCGGAGAGGCACGCGGTCGAGGTGGACGTCGACTCCGACGCCGCCGGACGCCATCTCCGACAGCGCCGAGGCGAGCCCGGCGGCGCCGCAGTCCTGCAGCGACTCGACGAGGCCCGACTCGACGAGACCGAGCGAGACCTCGATCAGCTTCTTGCCGGTGAACGGGTCGCCGACCTGGACCGACGGGCGCTTGTCGGCGTCGTCCTCGCTCAGCTCGGCGCTGGCGAGCACCGAGGCGCCGCCGATGCCGTCGCGGCCGGTCGTCGCGCCGTACAGGACGACGAGCCGTCCCGGCCCGCTTGCCTTGGCCGAGCGCAGCCGGAGGACATCGACCAGCCCCACGCACATCGCGTTGACGAGGCAATTCGAGGCATAGGCCGGGTCGAAGACGGTCTGCCCGCCGACTGTCGGCACGCCGACGCAGTTCCCGTAGTGGCCGATCCCGGCCACGGCCTGCTGGAAGTGGAAGTCCGGCGCGCCGAACCAGAGGCCGTCGAGGAGCGCGATCGGGCGGGCTCCCATCGCGATCACGTCGCGCAGGATCCCGCCGATGCCCGTCGCCGCGCCCTGGAACGGCTCGACGGCGGAGGGATGGTTGTGCGACTCGACCTTGAACGCGACCGCCGTCCCGTCGCCGAGGTCGAGGACGCCTGCGTTCTCGCCGGGACCCTGCAGGACGCGCTCGCCCGCGGAGGGCAGCCGCTTCAGGAGCGGCGCCGAGTGCTTGTACCCGCAGTGCTCCGACCAGAGGAGGGAGAAGACCGCGAGCTCGAAGTGGTTCGGGTCGCGGCCGAGCAGCTCCCGGATACGGCCCGCTTCCCCGTCGGTCAGACCGAGGGCGCGGTGGATCGGCTGATGGGCGGCCAGCTCCGTCAGGTGATTCAGTGTAACCGCCGTTGCGGCGGAATCTCACGGGACCGGGCTACGTTGCGTTCCAACGGTAGATGCGTCGCCCGGCCGCCCTCCTCCTGCTGCTCGCGCTCATCTGGGGCGCGTCGTTCATGCTGATCAAGATCGCCGACCGGCAGCTCGCGCCGGCGACGCTGATCCTCGGGCGGCTCGGCTCGGCGGCCCTCCTCCTCGCGGCGATCGCGGTCCTGCGCCTCGGCCCGCGCGCGACGCTCGAAGAGATTCGCGGCGCCTGGCGCTGGCTCGTCGTCGTGGGGCTCGTGAACACCGCGGTGCCGTTCTGGCTCCTGTCCTGGGGCGAGAAGCGGATCGACTCCGGGCTCGCCTCGATCATCCAGGGAGCCGTGCCGATCTTCAACGCCCTGCTCGCCTTCGGGTTCTTCCGCGAGGCACGCGTCGTGGGCGTCCGCTTCGTCGGCCTCGCGATCGGCTTCGTCGGGGTCGCGCTGCTCGTGGGCGCGCAACCACAGGGGAAGCTGCTCGCCGCGCTGGCGGTCGTCGGCATGGCCCTGTGCTACGCAATCGGGACGCTCCTGGCCGGCAGGCACCTTCGCGGCACGCCGCCGCTCGTCGTCGCTCTCGCCTCGACCGCCGTGTCGGCCGTCGCCGCGCTGCCGGCAGGCGTCGTGCAGGCCCCGTCGGGCATGTGGCACGGCGAGACGATCGCCGCGATCCTCGTCCTCGGCTTCGTCGGCACCGCGATCGCATACCTGCTCTTCTACGCGCTGATCCAGCGTGCCGGCGCGAACTACGCGACCCTCGTGACGTACCTCGTGCCGCCGATCGCCCTCGCGTACGGCGCGGTCTTCCTCGGTGAGAGCTTCGGGCTGACGGCGTTCGCGGCGCTGGCGCTCGTGCTCGTCGGCGTCGCGCTCGCGACGGGATCCGTTCGACTAGCCTCGTCCCGTGCCGGTCGAGCTGAGGCGCGCGAAGCCGCCTGACGCGGATTTCCTGACCGAGCTGCTCGCGGACGAGGACGTCCGGCAGTTTCTCGGCCCGCGCACCGCCGGCGATCGCGAGGGCGTCCTCGAGGAGATCGAGCGCTCGCTCGCAGAGCCCGGCAGCTTCGGCCGCTTCGTGATCGAAATGGACGGAGAACCGGCCGGGATGCTCGGCTTCCACGTCGCGAACGAGCGGAGCCGGATCGCGCGGCTCGAGCGCCTCGCGCTCCACGCGCGCTTCCGCGGCCGGCGCCTGGCTGACGACGCGGCGCGTCTGTTCCAGCGGCTCCTGCTGCGGGAGCTCGGCTACCACCGCCTCGAGCTCGAGATCTACGCCTTCAACGAGCGCGCGTGCGCGCACGCGGAACGCGTCGGCTTCGTCCGGGAAGGCCGGAAGCGGAAGGCCTACCTCAAGGACGGCGAGTGGGTCGACTCCGTTCTCTACGCGCTCGTCGCCGAGGATCTGGCGCAGGCCGGCGAGTCCGAGTGGATCGGCGAGGGCTCGTGACGGAGAATCCCGGCATGACGTTGCTCGTACGCATCAGCGGGCGCGACGGCGAGCACGAGCTGCCGCCGCCTTCGGACCAGACGGAGCACGAGGAGTTGACGCGCTTCCTCGACCGGCACGGGCCGTATGCGCTGACGTGGATCAAGCTCGTGTCCGGCGAGTACGTCCGCTACGAACACGTCGTCTCCATTCGGATCGCCGAGTAGCGGAAGACCGCGGCGGCGCCGGGCGTCGTGTGAGTAAGGGTCTAGCGGACGAAAGGGAGCATCATGGACGATCTACGGACACGGGCCCAGCTCGTCGCCTTCGATCGTGCGGGCTCGATCGGAACCCTCGTCACACGGGCCGAGATCGCGGAGGCGGCAGCGGGGGACGCGTTCCCCGCCACGCTCCTGCTCGATCTCGACAGGGTCGAGGCTGCGGACGGCGGCGAGGTCACGGCGCGTGCGAGGGTGGCGGTCGACTGGGACGAGGAGACGCTCAACCGGCTTCTGGCGTCGACGGAGGGCCAGGAGCTCCAGCTCTGGTTCGACGAGCGCGAGCTGGTGCGGGCGTTCGACGAGCTCGACGTCGAGGGCCACGGGCTCCGGCAGCGTGCGGCGGTGCTCGCGGTCGCGGTGGCAGCCGCCGGCGTGAGCTCGACGCCCGCGCTCGCGCGGACGGTTGCCGGCACGGGCGGCGTCGGCGGTAGCGCCCCTGCCGCCATCAGCGTGACGGCCGCTTCGGTCGGTGGAGCCGAGAGAGCGTTGGCCCAGGACGAGAAGCTGTCTCAGGGTCTGAGCTCCGGCCAGGCACCTGCCACGGGCGTCAGCGTGCAAGCCGTTCCGGTCGGCGGAGCCGAGAGAGCGCTACAGCAGGACGAGAAGCTGTCGCCGACGCAGGGTCCCGGCGCCGTCACGAGCGAGCCTGTCGCCACGACGACGAGCACGCTGTCGGCGGAAGAGCTCGCGGCCGCCGTCGCGGGCGGACTTCTCCTCATCTCGGCTGCGGGGTTCGGCGTCGCGCGCAGGCGCACACCCCCGGCGCGGCCCGCCTGAGCTTCAACACCTCGGCACGTCGGAGCGCCCCTCCCGGGGCGCTCCGCATTCCCGGCCCTAGTCGAGCCCGCCGACGTCGAGCACGACCGTCTTGAGGTCGGTCATGTCGAGCATCGTGTAGCGGCCGCCGATCCGGCCCCAGCCGGTCTGCGTTCCCGACGCGCCGCCGAACGGCTCGTGCGCCTCCCAGTAGTCCGTCGAGTCATTGACGACGACGTTGCCGACATGGAGGTTGTCGAGGTAGCGGAAGGCGCGCGACAGGCTCGACGTGTAGACCGCCGCCTGGAGCCCGAGGTGCGAGTCGTTCGCCGCGGCGAGCGCCTCCTCATCGGAGCCGACCCGGATCAGCGGGACGATCGGCCCGAAGGTCTCCTCCCGGTTGATGAGCGTGTCGAGGCCCACACCTGCGACCACGGTCGGCTCGTAGTAGAGCTCCGTGGGATGGCCCGCGGCCCGGGAGCCGCCGAGCACGACCTCGGCGCCCTTGCCGACCGCGTCCTCGAGATGCGCGTCCATCTTGGCGGCCGTCGGTTCGTTGTTCATCGGCCCGACCTTCGTCTCGGCCTCGAACGGGTCGCCGAGCGGCCACTCGCCAGCGACCTTCACGACCTCCTCGAGAAAGGCGTCGTGGACGCGCTCGTGCACGAGCACGCGCTCGGTCGCACAGCAGACCTGGCCGGCGCAGAAGAAGCCCCCGAAGACGGCGCCCTGCGCGGCCCGCGCGAGGTCGGCGTCCTCGCAGACGACGACCGGGCCGTTGCCGCTCGCCTCGATGAGCGAGCGCTTCAGCCCTGCCGCGCGGACTATCTTCTCCGCCGTCCTGTGCGAGCCGACGAAGCCGATCCCGTCGACTCCGGGATGCGTCACGAGCCGCTCGCCGACCTCGCCGGCGCCGTAGACGACGTTGACGACGCCGTCGGGGAGGCCTGCGTCGGCCATGATCTGCATGAAGTTCGCCATCGCGAGCGGCGTCCACTCCGACGGCTTCATGACGATCGTGTTGCCGGCCGCGATGCCCGGTGCGATCAGCTCGACCGGGATCAGCGTGGGGAAGTTCCACGGCGTGATGGCCGCGTAGACGCCGTTCGGCTTGCGGAAGGTGAGGATCCGCTTCGCAGGATCGCGCGACGGGATGACCGCGGTCTCCATGCGCTTCACGTCCTCGGCGGCGATGCGAAAGTTCTCGGCCGTCTCGTCGATGTCTGCAAGCGCCTCGGTCGCGTACGGCTTGCCCTGCTCGAGCGTGAGCTCGCGCGCGAAGTCCTCCCGCCTCGCCGTGATCAGGTCGGCGATCGCGTGGCAGACCTCCGCCCGCTCCCACGCCGTGCGCGCCGCCCAGGCGGGCTGCGCGCGGCGCGCAGCACCGACCGCGGCGTCGATGTCCGCCGAGGTCGCGTCGGGCGCCTCGGCGAGCGTCTCGCCGGTGACGGGAGAGACGATCGGGCGGGCGGTGTCGCCGGTCGCGGCGACCCACGTCCCACCGACGAAGTTCTCGAGTGTGCGGACGGCGAGGGCCATGACGGCGATTCTACGCCCGAGCTCTTCCACGCCTGCCGCGTCGTCAGGCGGCGGCGGGAACCGGCTCGCTCGCGATCGGGAGATCGAAGGCGAACGTGCTGCCGCGCTGCGGCGCCGACTCGACCCAGATCCTCCCGTGCATCGAGGCGACGAGCTGGCGGCAGATGTACAGGCCGAGCCCGCTTCCCCCGACGCCGTGACGGTGATTGGGATCCAGCCGGTAGAACTTCTCGAAGACGTGCTGCTGTTCCGCGGGCGGAATCCCCGGGCCGCGATCGCGAACGGAGAATCGGACCCGGCCGGCCTCGCGTTCTACCTCGACGTCGACGCGGCTGCCCGCCGGCGAGTACTTGACGGCGTTGTCGATCAGGTTGGCGAGGATCTGATGCGTCCGCCCCTCGTCGCCCAGCACCCGCGGCAGGTCCTCCGAGGTCGAGACCCGCAGCATCGCCTTCGTGGCGGCGCGATGCCGGGCCTCGTCGACCGCCGCGCGGGCGACCTCCGCAGCGTTGAACGGCTCCCGCTCGACGCGCAGCGAGCCGGCATCGAGCTGACCGGCCAGGAGGATGTCCTCGACGAGGCCGGCGAGGCGCTTCGACTGGGCGGCGATCATGCGCAGCAGGTTCTCCCGCATCTCGACCGGGAGCTCCTGGCTGCGGCTGGTCAGGGTGAGCGCCGCACCGTGGAGCGCCGCGAGCGGCGTCCGGAGCTCGTGCGAGACGGTGGCCACGAACTCGGCGCGGATCGCCTCGAGCCGATGCTCGCTCGTCGCGTCCCGGAACGCGTAGACGGTGCCGTCGCTGAACTCCACACCGGCGATCGACAGCCAGAGCTCGCGGCCCTGGATCTCGAGGGGGATCGTCTCGGGCCGCGATCTCTCGTCGGGCTCGCCGGTCGGAACGCGGGCCGCGATCGAACGCCAGCCGGGTAGCGCATCCTCGGCGTGCATGCCGCACATGCGCTCGGCCGAGAGGCCGGTGACGGTCTCGGCCGCGGCGTTCCAGAGGCGGATGACTCCGCCGGAGTCGACGAGGAAGACGCCTTCGCCGAGATGGGAGAGGACACGCGCGGCCCGCTCGCGTTGCTGCTTCGCGAGGCGGTTTCGCCCGAGGAGGGGCGCGAGGGAGTACGCGGCGAGGGCGACTGCGGCGAGGATGCCGAGACTCGCCAGGAGCAAGCGCAGTCGCGTCGTCTCGGCGCCGGCGAAGATCTCGGCTGCTGGCGCGAGTGCGAGGATCCTGGTCGAGGACGTCAGCCCGGACGAGACGGCCGCGTACCGCTTCCCGCCGACGAGCAGCTCTGCTGGCCGGTCGAGCGGGAGAGTGGTGCGCGTGGACGACCGAAGCCCCGAGGCCAGCAGGAGCGCTCGTCCACGCGCGAAGGCGAGCCGGCGATCTCCCGGGAGCCGTGCGGAGCGCTCGAGCTGCCCGAGCAACTGCCGGTCGAACGGCACGCGCACGATCACCGTGCCGAGCCGGCGCTGCCCGCGGACGATGCGGATGCTCCGGCTCGCGCTGGTGGAGCTTGCCGCCGGAAGCGCCGACGAGCCGAGGACGAGGCGGACCTGCGGCGACGACAGCCGCTTCAGCGCCCGGCGGTCGTGGTGCTCGAACGCGCGCTGCACGCGGCCGGAGGCTGCGAGCGCTCGCGCCTTCTGCTCGGCGCTCGCGAGAACCTGCCGGTACTCGCCCGACGCCTTCCGCAAGGTGCCCTGCAATGCCGCCTCCGCATGTGACCGCCCGTGCGACGCCTTCAGGCCGGCGAAAGCCCAGGCGCCGGCGGCGAGCGGCAGCACGAGAAACAGCAACGCCGCCCCGACGATCAGCCGCCTTCTCAGCTGTGCGGCGATTTCTTGCCCTTGTCTTGGCCCGGCGGCGTGCTCGGCGGACCGGCCGGAACGGCGGTCACGGCGGCCGCGGGAGCCGGGGTCGGCTGGTCTTCAGCGGTCGGCGGCGGTCCGCCTTTCCCGTGGCCGTGCCCGGTGGCTGGGGCGCCCGGCGCGGCCCCGCATCCTCGTCCGTGACAGGTCTGGTGCGCAGGCGAGGGCGCCGCGGCGGGCGGGGGCGCGGGCGCGGCTGCGGCTGCTGTGCCGCCGTGTGCCGGGCCGGCCCAGGGCGGGCGACCGCGGTGCGTCCGCTCGCTCTGCCGCGCAGCGGATCGCTTCCAGGTGTGGGCGCTGGCCGACTTCCATCTCCCGTTGTTCACCGGGCCTTGCGCGGGCGGAGGAGGAGTTGGTGTCGACACCGGCGCAGCGGGCGGCGGCGTCGAGGCCCCCGGGGCCTGCGCAGGAGTCGGAGCCGGGGCCGGGGCCGGAGCGGGAGCGGGCTTGTGGGCCGGCGCGGCCGGAGTGTGATGCGTCGCGGCGGTAGGCCGCGGAGTCCGGTGGACCGGCGCCACGAACGGTGCGCCGGCGACCGGCGCGGTGACAGGTGCGGGCCCAAGCTGGTTCACGAGCGCGGGGAGGACCAGCGCCCCGACGCGACCGCTATCCGCCGGCGCCGTGCCGGGCAAGAGCCCTGCGGGAGGAGGCTGCAAGATCAGCAGCGAAAGCGCGACGGAGCCGGTGACGGCCGCAAAAGCCGGCGCCAATGGCCAGATCCGTGCGATTGTCCGCTCCATAACTCGTCTGCCGCGGGCAGACAGCCCTCCCTGGACGCTCACCTCGTCTATCGGCGAGACACCGCCCGGGCTTGAGCAGAGCGGTACCCCGTCTGCCTACGATCCCGGGATGGCGCGCTACCTCCACACGATGCTCAGGATCACCGACCCCGAGAAGACGCGCGCGTTCTACGAGGCGCTGGGGCTGGAGCTCCGCCGCGACATGGACATCGTCCGCGACGGCGAGAAGGAAGCGACGAACTACTTCTTCGGTGTTCCCGGTCAGGACGAAGAGCTCGAGTTCACGCTCAACCACGACGGCCGGAGCTACGAACTCGGTACCGCGTACGGCCACGTCGCCTTTGCCGTCGACGACCTCGAACAGACGCTCGTCGACCTGAAGCAGCAGGGCATCGAGCCCGAGCGCGAGCCGTACCGCGTGCGGGAGGGCGGCTCGCTGATCTGTTTCGTCCAGGATCCGGACAGCTATCGCGTAGAGCTGATCGACAGAAGCGGCAAGTGAGCGTACGGGTCCGCTACGGGGGCTTGCTCGTCGCCGGCGGCGTGCTGGCGGGACTGCTCGGGATGGGCGGCGGAGCAGCCGGAGGCAGGCCGCTCTCGTCGGTCGCCTGTGTGTGGAAGAGCTATCCGGTTCCGCTCCCGCACTCGCCCGGGCACCTGCCCAGGGTCTCGGCCGTAGCCGCGGCTTCGTCCCGCGACGTCTGGGCGATCGGTGCCTCGTCGAAGGCGGCCCCGACCTTCCTCCACTGGGACGGTTCGCGCTGGCGGGCCGTCCGGGCTCCGGGCCAGCCGTCCGCCGTGGCGGCCCGCGGAGACGATGTGTGGGCGGTCGGTCGCCGCAACGGCCGGCCCGTCTCGATGCGCTGGGACGGGAAGCGCTGGAAGCCGGTGGCGGTCCCCGTGAAAGCGGCCTCTACCCTCGTCAGCGTCGCCGTCAGCGGTTCCGGGCAGGTTTGGGCCGTCGGCGGGACCGGCGGGGACTCGGTGCTGGTGCTGCACCGGGCCGGCTCCAGCTGGTCGCGGGTCGTCGCGCCGCAGGGCGCCTACGGCTTGACGGCGGTCGCCGCGATCCCCGGAACCGGGGACGCCTGGGTCGAGGGGAGCGATCTGGGGGACGCCGCCCTCGACCTCGACCTCTGGACGCGATCCGCCTGGCAGCTCAACCCTCTGCTCGTGCCGGCGGCCGAGCTGTCGATCGGCGGGCCAACCCTGGCCGCCAGCTCCCCGAACGATGCCTGGGTCGGGGCCACGGAAACCGACAACAACGGCCACAACCATCCCTTGCTGGTGCACTGGGACGGCAACACCTGGGCAGCGGCCATCGCGCCGAATCCCGGCGGCAACAGCCAGCTCAACGGCATCAGCGATCGCAGCGCGTCCGATGCCTGGGCCGTGGGCACCTACACGTCGCGCAAGCGGCTGTACTCGTTCGTCCTCCACTGGGACGGGACGAGGTGGGCCCGTGTGCAGGCGCCGACCCATGTCCACCGGCAGAGCCCGGGCCACTTCGTGCCCGGCGACAACGCAGTCACGACCATCCCCGGCTCGAATCAGGTCTGGGTCGCCGGCGGCACTCTCGACCGGGGCGAATGCCGCTGAGCGACGCTCTCCGCGGGCGAGCCAGGCATAGGTTTTCGCAGTTTGCGGGATAGACAGAACCGTGCGGCCGCAGGACGGTTCCACGGCGGAGCACGTCCGGCGGCTGCAATCGGTCACGGACGCGGCCCTCGCGCACCTGCGTCTCGATGAGCTCCTTCGTGCGCTGCTCGAGCGCACCCGGCAGATCCTCGAGGTGGACACCTGCGCGATCCTGCTGCTCGACGAGCAGACGAACGAGCTCGTCGCGCGGGCGGCCCTCGGCATCGAGGAGGAGGTCGAGCAGGGCGTACGCATCCCCGTGGGGGGCGGCTTCGCGGGCCGGATCGCCGCCGAGAAGCGTCCGGTCATCCTCGACGACATCGATCACGGGCCCGTCCTCAACCCGATCCTGCGCGAGCGGGGGGTCAAGTCGATGCTCGGGGTGCCCCTGATCGTCGAGGGGGAGGTGCGGGGTGTCTTCCACGTCGGCTCGCGCAAGCCGCGCGCCTTCCACGAGGACGAGGTCGAGCTGCTCCAGCTCGTCGCCGACCGGGCGGCGCTCGCGATCGAGCATGCGCGCCTCTTCGAGGCGGAGCGCGCCGCTCGCGAGCGCATCGAGCACGTGCAGGCGGTGACGGACGCCGCCCTCGCGCACCTCGAGGTGAATGAGCTGCTCCGCGTCCTCCTGCCCCGGATCCGCGCGATCCTCGGCAGCGACACGTGCGCCGTCCTCCTGCTCGACGAGGAGACGGACGAGCTCGTGGTGCGCGCGGCGCTCGGGATCGAGGAGGAGGTCGGTGTGCGCGTCCCGCTCGGCGCGGGGTTCGCGGGCCGCGTGGCCGCCGAAGGGCGGCCGATGGTGATCGACGTCGACGAGTACCCCGTCCACAACCCGATCCTGCGGCAGAAGCGGCTCAAGTCGATGATCGGCGTGCCGCTGCTCGTTCGGGGCTTCGCCCTCGGCGTCCTCCATGTCGGAGCGCTCGTACCGCGGACGTTCACGCGAGACGAGGTCGAGCTGCTCGAGCTCGTCGCCGCGCGCGTCGCGATCGCCATCGAGCGGGCGAGGCTGCACGAGGAGCTCATCCAGCTCGACCAGCTGAAGCTCAACTTCGTCGCCATCGCCTCGCACGAGCTCCGCACACCGGCGACGGCCGTGTACGGCGTCCTCAAGACGCTCTCGGAGCGCGGGCGGGAGCTGACCGACGAGCTGCGGGAGGAGCTACTCCGCGTCGGCGTCGAGCAGGGCGAGCGTCTCCGCCGGCTGCTCGAGGAGCTGCTCGACCTCTCACGGCTCGATGCGCGAGCGATCGTCGTCGAGCCGCGGCCCGTCGTGCTCAAGGCGGTCCTGGCGGACGTCGTCCGGGGCGCCCTACCCGACACCGACGCCGTCGAGCTCGACATCCCCGACGACCTGGCCGCCGTCGTCGACCCGCTCGTGGTCGAGCGCGTCGTCTCCAACCTCGTTGCCAATGCGAGCCGGTACGGCGAGCCGCCGATCCGGATCGAGGCCCAGCAGCGCGACCGGCATCTCCGCGTCTCGGTCGAGGACTCAGGCCCGGGCATCCCGAAGGAGCTCGAGGGCAGGATCTTCGACCGCTTCGCGCGGGGCGGCGGCGAGACCGGTCACGGCCTCGGCCTGGCGATCGCCCGGGCGTACGCGCAGGCGCACGGCGGCGATCTCGTCTACGACCCGCGCTCCGCCGGGGCACGGTTCGAGCTGCTGATCCCGCAGGAACGCAACGGGCTCAGCTCGTAGCCGTAGCTCCTAGCCGGACAGCGCCTTCTGCAGCGCGTTGAGCGTCTCCTGGCCGACGACGCCGTCCGTGGCGAGGTTGTTCGCGGCCTGGAACTTCTCCACCGCGATCTGGGTCGACGGGCCGTAGTCCCCGTCCGCCTTGCCGGGCGAGAAGCCGAGCGCCGTCAGCGCCCGCTGCAGGACCTTCACCTGCGAGCCCGTGGCGCCCGGCGACAGTGTTTGCGCCGGCGCTACGGCCGCCGGGAGCGTGTTCGTGGCGGGCGTGGAAGCCGTGGTGGGAGGCGGCAGCGTCTGCGTGGTCACTGGCGGAATTGCAGCCTTGCTGGTGCTGAAGACGCCCGCGGCGGCGAGGATGGCGAAGAAGAGCGCGAGGACGGAGACGGCGATGATCGCCACCTGCGTCGTCGTCAGCGTCCGGCCTGCGATGACGATCTGCCGCTGGCCGCGGTCGCCGGCGACCTCGTCCTCGGGCAGCACCCAGTCCTCGCCGTCGTCGTAGACGCCGCGATATGCGCCGCTGTGCGTCTCGGTCGGCGGCTCGGGCTCGTCGAACCAGTCGTCGTAGCCCGGATCGCGCTGCTCGCGACCCTCCATTGCCGCGGACCGTACCGCGTCTCGTGGTGCTCCGACAAGCCAGCCGACCGGGTTTGACAGGCGCGTTTCAGTTTTGCAACACTAGCGTTCGATGAGCGCAGCAGCGGAGAAGCAAACGAGGCCGACGGTCGACCAGGCCCTGCGACACGCGACGATCGACGTCCTGCGAGAGCGGGGCTTCGCCGGCCTGACGCTCGAACGGGTTGCCGAAGTCGGTGGCCGGGCGCGCTCGACGCTCTGGCGGCAAGGGCTCTCCCGCGAGGTGCTGATCGGGGCGCTTGTGGGCGAGCTGTCCGAGGACTACCGCCGGACGATGTATCCGATCTTGACCTGGCCCGGAACCGGGCTCGAGCGGCTGACACGAGGCCTAGAGGCGCTCTGCGACCTGCTCGAACGGCACCTCCCGTTGATGCTCGCCACTGACGAGGCGTTCCACCAGGACACTGCGCCGGGCGTGCCGGCGGACTACCTGCACCCGTTCATCCAGTTCCTTCGCGAGGGTGCGCAAGACGGCTCTTTGCCAGAGGTCGATGACGTCGCTCGCGCGGCCGACATCTCGTTCAACATGGTCGCCTGGCCGTACGTCCACCTGCGTGGACGGCACGAATGGCCCGCCGAGGAGGCGAGGGACCGCGTCGTGGCCGTCGTGCTGCGCGGCATCACCGATCCCACGAATCTGCGAAAGGAGCAGACATGAGCAGCATGGCCCTGCCGTACGTCGAACCACTCGTACCGCGCGAGGCGCGCGAGCGGCAGATCCCGGAGCCTCCACGACGGGGCGAGCCGGGCGGCCCTCCCTGCCGAATCTGCTCCGGCGAGATGACTCCCGCGGTGTGGTCCGACGACAACTGGACGCTGCACCCTCCGGTGCAGGGCAGCCTGCCAGGGACGGTGTGGCTCGCGAGCCGCGTCCACGTTGACTCTTTCGCGGATCTTCCCGAGGAGCTCGCAGCCGACTTCGGTCGCGTCGCAGCCCGGGTCGAACGCGCCATCTTGTCGCTCGGCGACGTCGCGCGCGTCCACCTCTACCGCTGGGGCGACGGCGGCGCGCACTTCCACGTCTGGTTCCTGCCCAGACCGCTCGGCATGCTCGAGGCGTCGGGGATGGCGCTTCCGGTCTGGGAGGACGTGCTCCCGAACGTGACCGATGAAGAGCTCGCGGCGGCGGCGGAGCGCGTGGCCGCTGCGATGTGACGGCGCTGCTGATCGCGGTCGCGGTCGGCTTCGCGTGGAGCATCGGCGCCCACTACACGGGCGCGGTGATGGGGATGCCCCACGCGTTAGGAGCGATCGGCGCCTGGCAGGCACTCCTCCTCATGGCCCCGCTGGCGCTCGTCGGAGCGACGTTCGCCAGCCACGCGGTCGAGCAGCGCGTCGGCTCCGGACTGACCGACACCCGCCTGTCGGTCAGCCAGTCCGTCGTGGTGATCGGCGTCGCCTTCGCGCTCACCACCGTCTTCAACCGCCTGCGGGCGCCGACGTCGACGATCCAGATCCTCGTCTTCTCGGTCATCGGCGTCACGCTCGCCGCGGGCCGCGGAGTCCGCTGGAGCGCGATCGGGCACCTGGCGATCGTCTGGGTGAGCGCACCGGTGGCGGCGTTCCTGCTGGGAGGCGTCCTCACGAGGGGACTCGACCGCCTGCGGCTCGGCGGGCGCACGGGGACGGCGCTCGTCGCCGTCGGAGCGGTGGCCGCGTTCGCGATGGGAGCGAACGACGTCTCGAACGCGAGCGGAGCCCTCGTCGGCTCCGGCACGTTCGGCCCGCTGGCCGCGGGCGCGGTCGGCGGCGCCGGGATCGCGCTCGGCGTCCTGACGTGGGGGAAGCCGCTCCTGCGCCGCGTCGCGTTCGAGATCGTCGACGTCGACCGCTCCATGGCGACCGCGGCGCAGCTCGTCCAGGCCGCCGTGGTCCTCGCCGCAGTCGCCTTCGGCTTCTTCACCTCCATGAACCAGGCGCTCGTGGGCGCGATGGCCGGCGCCGGCCTCGCGCGCGGCCGCGAGGTGGTCCACCTCGAGACGCTCCTCTCGATCCCGCTCGCCTGGGTCCTGGGCCCGGCCGGCTCGCTCACGGCCGGCTACGTGTTCGGCCTGCTCGTGCGCTAGCCGGCCAGCACGGCCACGAGCGCGGCGACCACCCGTGGGTCGAACTGCGTTCCCGCGCAGCTCTGGAGCTCGGCGGTCGCCGCCTCGAGCGAGAGCGCCTTGCGGTAGGAGCGGTCGGTCGTCATCGCGCTCCACGCGTCGCACGTGCAGACGATGCGGGCGACGAGGGGGATCTCCTCGCCGGCGAGCCCGTCGGGATAGCCCTTGCCGTCCCAGTGCTCGTGGCAGGAGCGGACGTACGGGCCGACCTCGCCGAGCAGCCCGCCGGCGCGCTCGAGCATCTCCTCGCCGAGGATCGTGTGCGTGTTCATCAGGGCTCGCTCGTCGTCGTCCAGCGCGCCGGGCTTGTTGATGATCTCGCTCGGGATCCTCAGCTTTCCGACGTCGTGGAGGAGCGCCGTGAACTCGGCCATCCGCTGCTCGTCCCCGTCGAGCTCGAGGCGCTCGGCGACGGCGAGGACGAGCTCGACGACGTCGCGGCTGTGCGAGCCGGTGTAGGCGTCGTCCGCCTCGATCATGTCTCCGAGCAGGTACGACGTGCCCTGGTACGCGTTCTTCAGCTCGAGCACCTTGTCGTTCTTCTCCTGTCGCTCCCGCCCGACCCGCGCGACGATCAGCACCATCGGCAGGAGGAGCAGCAGCGCCTCGGGATGGCGCGACGCGGGGAACGCGGCCAGCAGGCCGAGCGGCGCGAGGACCGTGTCGAAACCGTAGGCGGAGAGCATGCTGCGGACGTGGCCCCGCAGCGACAGCGGCACGACCCCGCGGGCGAGGACGTACGTCGAGGCGGAATCGAGGACGAACTGCGCCACGAGGGCGGCGGCGTAGACGGGCACCTCCCGCCAGCGAGGCTCGTGCGTACCGGCCAGATAGAGGACGAATGCGGGGCCGAGCGAGAACCAGCAGTTCGCGACCGTCAACGCGAGCCGGTCGGCGGGCTCGCGGCGGCGGATCACGTCCGGCAGCTTCCCGAGCACCATCGCAGCGCAGATGACGAGCGGAAGCGTCCGCACCGGGAGCACGAACCACATGCCGACGAACACGGCCTCGGTGGGGAGGGCGACGAAGCCGGGGAACTCGACCTCCACGCGGGAGGCGATTGCATACGCGACGAGGCAGGTCGCGAGCGCGGCGAGCGAGAGCGGTCGTTGCGAGGGGAGGAGGAGCGCCGTGAGCGCCACGGCGACGAACCCGGCCGCCAGCACGCCGGTGACGCTGGTGCGCGAGAGGTGCTTCGACTCGCTCTCCCGCTGCAGCGCGAGAACGGCGTCCTCGGTGGCGCGTGGCGCGCCTGCTGTGATCGTCCCGGTCACCCGACCATGATCGGCATCCCCCCGAGGGAGGCTTGAGCCGGGCCGGAGAAACCCTCGTTCGAGGGAAACATGCCCCCCAGCGGAGTGATTGCCCGCCGCCCACGCCGGCCGCACGATCCGAGCACTGTTTTCCTGCGGCTTGGCGAGGTGTCTGATGCGGTGTAAAGGGGTTCGTTTGTGGCTCGTCCTTGCGGTCGTCCTGGCGGCGACCGGACTCGCGGTGCCGGCGGCGTCCGCCGGTCTGCTGAGCGGCGGCCTGCTCGGCGGCGTCCTGCCCCCGTGCGGCTCCACGTCGTATCCGTTCAAGGCGTGGTCCGACCCCGCCGCCTACTGCGCCTTCCCGAACCTCGGCTTCGAGAGCGGGTCGACGAAGTGGACGCTGGGCGGCAAGGCCTCCGTCGTCGCGGGCAACGAGCCGTGGCACGTGTCGGGCTCCGGCACGCACACGCTCCAGCTCGGGCCGGGGGCGAGCGCAACCAGCTCGAGCCTGCCCGTCAACCTCCTCGATCCGTGGGTGCGGATGTTCGCGCACAGCGTCGGCGCCAACGGCTCCCTCCGCGTGCAGGTCGTGTTCCACGGGCTGCTCGGCAACCTCACGGGACTGCTGAACGTCGGCAGCCTTTCTCCGGGCAGCTACTCGACCTGGCAGCCGACGCAGCGTGTGTCCTCGGCGCTCGCGCTGCCGCTCCTGACGACCTCGGCGCAGGTCGTGATCACGTCGACCGCGACGTCGGGCACCTGGCAGGTCGACGACGTCTACCTCGACCCCTGCGCCTCGAAGCTCGGCTGAAGTTCTCATCCCCCGACGGGAAGGCGTGACGAACGCGTCACGCCTTCCCAGCTAGCTTCCTCCTCATGGCGACGAGGGCGGCGACACCGTGGGGACCTGCGGATCTCGTGGAGGAGCTGAGCGTCCCGCAGCAGGCCGGGACCAAGCGGTTCGCATCGAAGGTGCAACTGCTCGAGACGGCGAAGGGAGAGCGTCTCGTCCGCTTCTCCTACGCCGGGGCGGGCGGCGGCACGCGTGGGCCGGTGACGCTCCGGGAGCGGGACATCGGACGGCTGAAAGCCGCTCTCGCCCAGCATCCCGCGCTCGCGGAGGCACTCGGGATGAGCGGCTAGATCGCGGCGAGCACCCGGTCTCGCGCCGCGTCGACGAGCGAGGCAAGGAGCAGCGCGCCGTCGTCCGAGCCCAGCAGCGGATCGACTGCGTGCTCCGGATGGGGCATGAGCCCCATGACGTTCCCGGCCTCGTTGCAGACCCCGGCGATGCTCTCGATGGATCCGTTCGGGTTGTCGAGGTAGCGGAGCACGACCCGGCTCGGGTCGAGGTCCGGCGGCGGGAGATAGCGGCCGTCACCGTGCTTCACGGGCAGCACGAGCCGCTGGCCGGTCGTGCAGCGCGTCGTGAACGGCAGGTCGTCGCGTTCGACCGTCAGCGGGACGTCCCGGCAGACGAAGCGGAGCGACTCGTTGCGTAGCAGCGCTCCCGGCAGCAGGCCCGCTTCGCAGAGGATCTGAAAGCCGTTGCAGATCCCGAGCACGAGCCCGCCGGCGGCGGCGAACTCGCGCACGGCGGCGGTCGCCGGCGAGAAGCGCGCGATCGCGCCGCAGCGGAGGTAGTCGCCGTACGAGAAGCCGCCGGGAAGGACGACGGCGTCGAGGTCGGGCAGCTCGCGGTCCGCGTGCCAGATGGGCACGGCCTCCGCGTCGAGCGCCGCGAGCGCCCAGAGCGCGTCGCGGTCGTCCTGTGAGCCCGGATACGTTACGACCCCGATCCGCGGCTGGGGGCTCGCCATCAGGCCGAGACCTCGATCTCGTAGCTCTCGATCAGCGGGTTCGTGAGCAACCGCTCGCACATCCGCTCCACCTCGGCCTTGGCCGTCGCAGCGTCCGCGGCCTCGAGCTCGAGGTCGATCACCTTGCCGACCCGCGCGTCGTGCACCTCGAAGCCGAGATGGCCGAGCGCCGAACCCACCGCCTCACCCTGCGGATCGAGGATGCCCGGCTTCGGCCGGACGAGGATCGTCGCCTTCACCCGAGCACCACCGACGGGTCGTCGAGGTAGGCCGGGAACGGGATCGTCGTCAGCCGCTCGAAGGCCTCGACGTACTTCGCGCGCGTGGCGTGCACCACGTCGTCCGGCAGCTCCGGGCCGGGATCCGTCTTGTCCCAGCCGGTCGTCTCGCAGTAGTCGCGGACGAACTGCTTGTCGAAGCTGCCCTGGGCGCGGCCGGCCTCGTAGGAGTCGCCGGGCCAGAAGCGCGACGAGTCGGGCGTCAGCGCCTCGTCCCCGAGGACGAGAGTGCCGTCCGGGTCGAGACCGAGCTCGAACTTCGTGTCGGCGATGATGATCCCGGCTGCGAGCGCGTGCTCGGCCGCGGTCCTGTACAGCCGGAGCGAGACCTGCTCGACCTCGCGCAGCCGTTCCTCGCCGACGAGTTCCGCCGCCTGCTCGCGCGTGATGTTTTCGTCGTGTCCCTCCTGCGCCTTCGTCGCCGGCGTGAAGATCGGCTCGGGGAGCTTGTCCGACTCGCGCAGCCCCTCGGGCAGCCGGTGCCCGCAGACCTCGCCGCTCCCGCGGTAGTCCTTCCAGCCCGAGCCCGCGAGATAGCCGCGCACGACGCACTCGATCGGGAGCATCTCGAGCCGGCGGCATTCCATCGAGCGCCCGTCGTCGCGGATGGCGAGCATGTGGTTCGGCACGATCGGCGCGAGGAGCGTGAACCAGTAGCCGGAGAGGCCGGTCAGGACGCGGCCCTTGTCCGGGATCTCGGTGGGCAGGACGACGTCGAAGGTGGAGATCCGGTCGGACGCGACGAGCAGCAGGCGGTCGTCGTCGATCGAGTAGAGCTCCCTGACCTTCCCGGACGCGATGTGGGTCTCAGGCATGTAGCGGCTCCTCCTTGAGAGCTTCGAGACGGGCGAAGACGGTGTCGACGTGGCGTGTATACGCGCCGAGGTCGAACGCCGAACCGAGGTCGACGCGCGACGCTATCTCCTCGTCGCCGCGGCAGAGCTCGCGGAAGTCGAGCTCCTCCTCCCACGCGCGCATCGCCGCTCGCTGCACGAGGCGGTAGGACTCGTCCCGCGCGAGGCCGGACTCGACGAGCGCGTTGAGGACTCGCTGGCTGAAGAAGAGAAAGTGGCTCGACTCGAGGTTGCGGCGCATCCGCTCGGGTCGTACGACGAGTCCCTCCACGAGCCAGGCGAAGCGGTCGAGCATGTAGTCGAGCGCGAGGAAGGCGTCGGGGATGACGACCCGCTCCGCCGACGAGTGGGAGATGTCGCGCTCGTGCCAGAGGGCGACGTTCTCGAGACCGACGAGGGAGCAGGCGCGTACGACACGTGCCAGCCCGCAGATCCGCTCGGCGACGACGGGGTTCCGCTTGTGCGGCATCGCCGACGAGCCCTTCTGGCCGCGGCCGAACGGCTCCTGCACCTCGCCCACCTCGGTGCGGGCGAGATGACGGACCTCGAGGGCGAAGGCGTCGAGCGAGGAGGCGGCGACGGCTAGGGCCGACAGGAGCTCGGCGTGGCGGTCGCGCTGCAGGATCTGCGTCGACGTCGGCGCCGGCTCGAGACCGAGGCGCTCGCAGACGATCCGCTCGAGCTCCGGATCGGTGGCCGCGTACGTCCCGACGGCCCCCGAGAGCTTGCCGACGCGCATCCCCTCGAGCGCCCGCGCGACCCGCTCGCGACCGCGCGCCAGCTCGAACGCCCAGCCGGCGAGCTTCAGCCCGAAGGTGGTCGGCTCGGCGTGGACGCCGTGCGTGCGGCCCATCTGCAACGTCTCGCGGTGCTCCTCTGCCCGAGCCGAGACCGCGGCGAAGGCACGATCGAGCCCGGCGAGGACGAGCGCGCCGGCCTCGCGTACCTGCAACGAGAGCGCTGTGTCGACGACGTCGGAGGACGTGAGGCCGTAGTGGAACCAGCGGCCCTCCTCGCCGAGCTGCTCGGCGACCGCGTCGACGAACGCCGCGGTGTCGTGGTGGAGCGTGGCCTCGAGCTCGGCCACGCGCTCGGCCGTCGGCGGAGGGGCCTCTGCGATCCGCGCCGCGGCCTCGCCGGGCACGACGCCGAGCTCCGCCCAGGCTGCAGTCGCGGCGAGCTCGACCTCGAGCCACGCGGCGAGCTTCCCCTCGTCCGACCAGATCCTGGCCATGGCCGGACGGGAGTAGCGGGCGATCACGGCACCCAGTCTAGAGCGCGCGCCCGCCGGTGCCCGTGCCAGCGGAATCGGACCGCGACCCTCCGAAGACCTCGCTACTCTGACGCGTCTTTACCCCGTGAAATCTGTAGGAAGGTGCTTTTGAAGAGGTATGTTCTTTTCGTCGCGGCTGCTCTCGCGGTCGCCCTCGGCGCCGTCGGCGGCGCCCTGGCGGGGAGCAAGCTTGCGCAGGGTCACGAGCCGATCCGCCCCACTCATAGCACGGCGAGCGTCGCCGTCCCGAGCCCCGCGCCGCAGGTGGCCGACTGGCTCGAGGTGTTCCATGGTGACCTGACCGACCCGAAGCCCACGCATAGGGCGAAGCCGCAGCACAGCGCGAAGCCCGCACACACCTCGAAGCCCTCACACACGGCGAGGCCCGCCCACGGCACGAAGCCGTCGCACAAGCCGGCCGCGCCGCACCACCGGCGCGCGAAGCAGCAGCCGCACCCGCGGCATCCTCTGCGGGGCACCACCTCCTCGATCTACGAGCGCACCGCGAAGCCGTGGGTCCTGGCGGAGCAGGGTTGCTCCGCGGCGCGACGGGGCGAGAGCGGCGTCGTCGTGCTGGACTTCGGCAAGCCGGCCTTCAAGCGGCACGGCTACGGCACGATCCTCTTCTCGGGACGCTTCGCGCTCAACCACAAGATCACGACGGCCATGGTCGGCTACGCACGCGGCTACGTCTCGTGTCTGCCGAAGGGCTCGACCGCGTCGATCACGCTCGCACGCGGGACCAGCAACTACCACCCCGACGTGCCGAGCGCGTACACGGCGGGAGTCCGCTGGGCGCGCGCGACGAACAAGCTCGGACGCATCCTGCGCCGGTACGGATGGTCGGAGCACGTCGAATCGGCCGCCGCCGACGACGCGGAGCCCGCGTGGGATCCGAGCTTCCGCCGGACGAAGCAGTTCTTCCACGGCTTCCGCGCCGCCGTGCATGGGCACACGCTCTACGACTACGGCTCGCTCGACGGCGGGATTGGCGCGGTCTGGAGCGCGAAGCAGGCGTGGTACGTCGCCGGCGGCCTCCGTCACACGAAGGCCCTCCCGGAGATCTACAACTCCGCGATGGCGCAGCAGTGGGCCGAGCTGGCGCGGATCGCCCACGGCCGCTACCACCGGGACGTGGAGTTCGCCGGCGTGATGACGCAGGGCTCGGCGAGCTGCGGCTGCGGCTTCCGGCCCTCCGCGGCACACCGTGAGCTCGCACACGCGCTCGACGCGCAGGGGATCGGCCCCGAAGCGCTGCCTCCGAGCGGGACGAACATCGTGTCCGCGAACTACTAGGCCTGGAGGATCCGGAGCGCGAGCGCGGCGGCGTTGCGGGCGTTGTCGACGCCGACCGTCGCGACCGGTACGCCCGGCGGCATCTGCGCGATCGCAAGGAGTGCGTCGAGGCCGTCGAGCACGCTGAGGCTCGAGCGGAGCGGCACGCCGATCACCGGGAGGTCGGTCTGCGCCGCGACCGCACCCGGTAGGGCGGCCGAGAGGCCGGCTCCGCAGATGAGCACCCGCAGGCCGCGGTCGCGGGCGCTGCGTGCGTACTCGGCCACGGCGTCCGGCGTGCGGTGCGCCGAACGCACCTCGAACTCGTAACCGACGCCTGCCTCGTCCAGCAGCACGGTCGCGCCCTGCATCCGCTCGCGGTCCGAGTCCGACCCGACGAGGATCCCGACGCGCGGGCCGTCAGCCATCTGCGGCGATGTCCGTCCGGAACTGCATGCCGGCGAAATCTATGCGCGCCGCCGTGTCGTAGGCGGCGCTTCGGGCCTCCTCGACCGTCGGCCCGAGGCCGACGACGTTGAGGATGCGGCCGCCGTTCGTGACGAGCTTCCCGTCGTGCAGCGCCGTGCCCGCGTGGAGGACGAGCGCTCCGGTCCGCTCCGCCTCCTCGACTCCGTTGATCGGCGTGCCGCTGTAGTCGCTGCGGGCCGGATAGTCGGGCGCGGCGAGGACGACGGTGACCGCTGCACCGCTCGCAACCTGGAGCGCCTGCGGCAGATCGCCCGCGAGGAGAGGGACGAGATCAGACTCCAGTCGGGGCAGGAGCGATTGCGTCTCGGGATCGCCGAAACGGCAGTTGAACTCGATCACGCGCAGTCCGTCCGCCGTTCGCATGAGCCCTGCGTAGAGGAGGCCGTGGAAGGGCGTGCCACGGCGCGCGAGCTCGCGGAGCACGGGCCGGTGCACGGTCTCGAGGATCTCCGCCGCTTCGTCGTCCGGAACGTCCGGCAGCGGCGAGAAGGAGCCGACGCCGCCCGTGTTCGGGCCCGTGTCGCCGTCGCCGATCCGCTTGTAGTCGCGCGCCGGTGGGAACGCCACGGCCGCCTCGCCGGCCGCCAGGGCGAAGACGGACAGCTCCGGCCCTTCGAGCAGCTCCTCCACATGGAACGGCTGCCCGAGCCCGTCCGCCGCGCGCAAGCCCGCGTCGAGCTCCTCCTGCGTCCGGCAGACCCAGACCCCCTTGCCCGCCGCGAGCCCGTCGACCTTGACGACGCAGGGCGGCCGCGCGACGGGCAGGGTGCGCGCGGTCGCAACGCCGGCCGCGTCCATCACCTCCTTCGCAAACGACTTGGAGCCCTCGATCCGCGCGGCTGCGGCGCTCGGACCGAAGACCGCGACGCCGCGGTGCCGGAGCTCGTCGGCCAGGCCCGCGACGAGAGGCGCCTCGGGGCCGACGACGACGAGGTCGATCCGGAGCTCGCGGGCCAGCGACACGATCGCGGCGTGGTCGTCGGCCCGCACGGGATGGCAGTGGGCGAGCGCCGCGATCCCCGGGTTGCCGGGAGCCGCGTGCAGCTCGTCGAGGCTGTCGCTGCGGGAAAGCGACCAGGCGAGCGCGTGCTCGCGACCCCCCGACCCGACGACGAGCACTCGCACCGCCCGATCCTACGTTAGTGTGCGTTTGAAGTCCGCCGGCGCCGCGCAGGATTCTTGCGATGTACGACCCTGGACTCGACCTGCACGAGTGGGAGAGCGAGTGGGGCGCCCTGGAAGACGACGTCCGCACCGATCCCATCCACGCGCTGCCCGAGCTCGACGGGCTGGTGGCGCGGATGCTCGAGGAGAGCGGCTACGACCTGACCGATCCGGTCGTGCGGGAAGGCGAAGAGCGTGAGGTCGTCGCCGAGTATCTCGCGGCGCACGAGATCGTCGGTGCTGCGGAGCGTGACTCCGCTGACCTTTCGCCCGGCGACATCGCCGCCGCGATCAACGGGTACCGCGCGGTGTTCGACCACCTCGTCGCCACTCGCGCGACCACGGACGCAGAAGCCGACGCAGAGCAGGCCTGACGGCACGGTTACGCTGCGGGCGCTGATGGACGCGCCGCCCTACTCGGCCGCCGCGGTCGACGTCCTCCGGCTTCCGGCCGGCGCGACCGAGCGCGACCGGGTCGCCGTCGAGGAGCCGCTCGAGATCCGGATCGGCGGTCGGCCGGTTGCCGTCACCATGCGGACGCCGGGACACGACGAGGAGCTCGCGCTCGGCTTCTGTCTCTCCGAGGGTCTGCGGCCACAGGCGGCGCGGCCGCCCGACGATCTCGCCGCGAACACGATCGAGGTCGACGCCCCGGGCTTCGACCCGGGACGGCTGCAGCGCAGCTTCTACACCTCGTCCTCCTGTGGCGTGTGCGGGAAGGGAGCGCTCGAGGCGGTGGCGGTCGAGTCGCCGCGGGTGGAATCGGACCTCCGGATCCGGGCGTCGACCGTCGTCTCGCTCCCCGACCGGCTGCGCGAGGCGCAGGCCGCGTTCGCGGCCACGGGCGGCCTGCACGCGACGGGGCTCTTCTCCGCCTCGGGCGAGGCGTTGTGCGTGCGCGAGGACGTCGGTCGGCACAACGCGATGGACAAGGTCGTCGGCTGGGCCTACCGGGAACGGCTTCTGCCGCTCGCCGAGCACGTGCTCTGCGTGAGCGGCCGGCTCTCGTTCGAGCTCGTCCAGAAGGCCGCCGTCGCCGGCTGCCCCGTCCTCGTCGCCGTCGGCGCGCCCTCGAGCATCGCGGTCGATCTCGCCGTCGACCGCGGCGTCACCCTGTGCGGCTTCGTCCGCGGCGGCTCCATCAACGTGTACACGGATCCGTGGCGGATCGACCGCTGACGGGGATCCTCCTCGCCGGCGGCGCGAGCAGCCGCTTCGGATCGCCGAAGGCGCTCGCCCGGTTCGAGGGGGAGATGCTGGCCGAGCGCGCCTGGCGGCTGCTCGATGAGGTCTGTCAGGAGCGGATCGCCGTGGGTCGCCTCGAGGGGCTGCCGCTTCCGGCGCTGGAGGACGACGGGACCGGTCCGGTGGCGGCGATCGCCGAGGGTCTGCGTAACGCCACCCACGCAGTAGCGGTCGTCGTCCCGGTCGACATGCCCCTCCTCACGCCTGCCGGCTTGCGATCGCTCGCGGATGCGTGCCGCGAGGCAGCCGTCGCGCAGGCCGGCCCGCTGCCGTGTGCCGTCGCGCGACGGACGCTGCCCGCGTTCGAGACGGGCGAGCGCCGCCTCCGGTCCGTCCTCGACACGCTCGATACCGCCCGCGTCGAGCTCGAGGAGCGGCAACTCGCGAACGTGAACACGCCCGCCCAGCTCGATACGCTCGCGCTGTGAACGGTGCCTTCCGCGTCGGCGGCGACGACTACGACGCCTTCATGGGTCGGTACTCGACCGTCCTGGCGCCGCTCTTCGCCGACTTCGCCGGCGTCGGCTCGGGAGCGCGCGCTCTCGACGTCGGCGCGGGCACGGGAGCCCTCACCGCGGAGCTTCTCGCCCGAGGCGCCTCGGTCGCCGCTGCGGACCCGTCCCCCGAGTTCGCGGCGGTCCTGCGCGAGCGCTTCCCGGAGATCGAGGTGCGCGAGGCCCCGGCGGAGGCGCTGCCGTTCGAGACCGGCGAGTTCGACGTCGCGCTCGCGCAGCTCGTCGTCGCCTTCATGGCCGACGCGCCCGCCGCGATCGCCGAGATGGCGCGGGTCGCCCGGCGCGTCGCCGTCTGCATGTGGGGGATCCAGGAGGTGGACATGTTCGCGGCGATCGACCGGACCGCGGCGACCATCGGCCCCTCGCCCCAGGCCGAGCCGCGCCGGTACCGGACGCCGCACGAGCTCCACGACCTGCTCGCGCCACACGGCGAGGTGGAGTCCGCCGCGCTGGACGTGACGGCCGGCTATCGAGACTTCGACGAGTTCTGGCAGGCCATGGACCGCGGCGTCGGCCCCGCAGGCCAGTGGCTCGCGTCGCTCGACGCGGACGCGCGTGAGCGCGCCCACGAGGAGCTGTTCCGGCAGCTCGGGAGCCCGGACGGCCCGTTCGAGCTCGGCGCGCGGGCGTTCGCCGTCGCCGCTACGCGCGCGTGAGCACCGAGGAGCGCTCGGCTCCCGTGCCGACGAGCATCACCTCGACCTCGAGCTCGCGCTCCACGAACTCGACGTAACCACGTGCCGCAGCCGGCAGCTCCGAGACGGACGAGCAGCCGTCGAGAGGCTCGTTCCAGCCCTCCAGGACCTCGTAGACGGGCTCGGCCGCATGGAAGTCGCTCTGGTGGGCGGGGAAGTCGTGGGTTTCGTGGCCGTCGCGGGTGCAGTAGCGGACGCAGACCGGCAGCTCGGCGAAATGGGAGAGGACGTCGAGCTTCGTCAACGCGAGCCGGTCGATGCCGTTCAGGCGCACCGCGTAGCGGAGAGCGACGAGATCGAGCCAGCCGCAGCGCCGCTCGCGGCCGGTCACCGTCCCGTACTCGCCGCCGAGCTCCCGGAGGCGTTCCTGGTCGGCGCCCGCGATCTCGGACGGGAACGGCCCCTGGCCGACGCGGGTCACGTAGGACTTCGCGACGCCGATGACGCCGTCGATCCGGGTCGGCCCGATCCCGGTGCCCACCGCGGCACCGCCCGCGACCGTCGGCGACGACGTGACGAAGGGGTAGGTGCCGTGATCGAGGTCGAGCAGCGTCCCGTGGGCCCCGTCGAAGAGGATCCGCTTTCCGTCCCGCAGCGCGGTGTCGACGAGGAGCGAGGCGTCGACGATGAGCGGGCGGAGCCGCTCCGCGTACGTCTCGTGCTGCTCGACCAGTCCCTCGAGCTCGATCGGCTGCTCGCCGTACACACGCTCGAGCCAGAGGTTCTTCTCCGCGAGCGCAACTTCGATCTTCTGGCGCAGGATCTTGCGGTCGAGGATGTCCTGGACGCGGATCCCGAGCCGCATCGCCTTGTCGGCGTAGCAGGGGCCGATGCCGCGCTTGGTCGTCCCGATGGCGAGCTTGCCGAGTCGCCGCTCGCTCGCCTGGTCGATCGCGAGGTGCCACGGCATGATCAGGTGCGCGTTGCCGGAGAGCCGGACGAGGTCGGTCGCGACGCCGCGCGCGTCGAGGCCGTCGAGCTCCTCGATCAGCACCTGCGGGTCGACGACGCAGCCGGCGCCGATCACGCACTCCTTGCCCTGGAGGACCCCGGAGGGGATGTGCCTCAGCTTGTACGTCTCGCCGTCGGCCACGATCGTGTGGCCGGCGTTGGGGCCGCCGTTGTAGCGGCAGACGAGGTCGGAGTCCCGCGCAAGCAGGTCGACGATCTTGCCCTTCCCCTCGTCGCCCCACTGCGCACCCACGATGACGGTGGCGGGCACGTCGGTGAAGTATGCCGCTCGCCGACCTAGGCGGCGCTGCGCTCCACGATGACCTCGCGGAAGTCTCGCCGCGCGTCGACCTCGACGTCCCGGCAGAGCTTCCGGAGGCGGCTGGCGGATGGGCCGCCGAGCCGTCCGGCGAGCTCGCCCCAGCTGCAGTTGGTCGTGACGATCATCAGCGACCGCTGCTGTTCCCGGTGGTTCAGGATCTGGTAGAGCCGGTCTCGCGTCCACGGCGACGACCAGTCCTCGGCGCCGAGATCGTCGAGAACGAGAATCTCGAAGCCGCTGGGGGTCGGCGGCGGTTCGCCCTGCCCGTAGCTCTCCCGCAGCGCATCGAGCCACTGCGGCACGTTGATGAAGAGCGCCGTGCGCGGATGGTCGCTCCAGACGAGCTGGCGGAGAATGGCGACGGCGAGGTGCGTCTTCCCGGCGCCGGGGCGGCCCCGCAGCAAAAGGCCGCGAGAGAGGTGGGTCCCGGCCCGGTACTCCTTCACCCACTGCTGGCACACCGTGAGGGCCGTTTGGGTGCCGGGAGCCGGCTCGAAATTCTCGAACGTGCAGCCGTCGTAGGCCGACGGGACCTGGACGCGGGTCCAGCGCGCATCCGCCCGGCGCTGTTCGTCGACGACCTCCTCCGCGGCCCGGCACAGCGGGCAGTAGCGCTCCGCTGCGAACGTCTGGCCGAGGAGGACGACCTGCTCGGTCTCGAACTCGCGGCCGCAACCGAGGCAGCGCGCGGCGAGCGGGCTACTGCTGCTGGAGGCTGGCGAACTTGGCATAGCGGCTGATGAAGGCGACATTGAAGGAGCCGATCGGCCCGTTGCGGTGCTTCGCGATGATCACCTCGGCGATTCCCTTCTTCGTGTCGTCGGCGTCGTCGCGGTCGTAGTACTCCTCGCGGTAGAGGAACATGACGAGGTCGGCGTCCTGCTCGATCGAGCCCGACTCGCGGAGGTCGGAGAGCATCGGGCGCTTGTCGTG
>DASSVO010000067.1:0-9902 GCA_035706005.1 Gaiellaceae bacterium
GTCGCGGAGGATCGAGCAGACGATCGTCCAGTCGCCGGTGGGCTCCGACGGCAGACGCGGCAGCAACCAGCCGATGCCCGCGAGGTTGTGGGCTCCGTCCCAGATCTCGAGCGGCTCCTCGCCGCGCCTCTCGAGCCGTCCCGGCAGCGCGACGCCGTCCGCGGCGTGCGGGTCGACGGGCCGGTCGAGGAAGGACTCCGCGGCCGCGACCGCGAGCGCGAGGTTGCTGCGGCCGGTGACGACGACCGTGGCGGCGCCGTTCTCCTCGGCGAGCTCGCGCCACTCGGGCTCTCCGAGCACCACCGTGCACCCGGGCTGCACGACCGCGAGCTTCTCCGCCGCGATCGCCTCGCGGGTGTCGCCGAGTACGTCCATGTGGTCGAGCGCGACGCTCGTGAGGACGACGACGCGCGTCTGGAGGACGTTGGTGGCGTCATGGCGGCCGCCGAGCCCGGCCTCGACGACGGCGACGTCCACTGCGGCCTCCGCGAACGCGTGCAGCGCCGCCACGGTGAGCGCCTCGAACTGCGTCGCCTCGAGCCGCTCCGCCGCGGGCCGGACCGCCGCGATCGCCGCCTCGAAGTCCGCCTCCTCCCCGCCGACGCGGATCCGCTCGCTCCAGCCGCGCACGTGCGGCGAGAGGTAGGCGCCGACCGACAGGCCGGCGTCGGCGAGCAGCGCCTCCGTCAGTCGCGTGGTGGTCGACTTGCCGTTCGTGCCGACGACGTGGATCGCCGGGAAGCGCTCCTGCGGATCGCCGAGCCCGCGCAGCAGCTCGCGCATCCGCTCCGTCCCGAAGCCGTCCGTCGGCCAGGGCGAGAGGGACTCAACCCAGTGCGTCGCGCTCGGCACGGTATTGCGCAAGCTTCTGCCGCTCCCCCTCGACCGCCTCGGGCGCGGCGTTCGCGACGAACTTCTCGTTGGCGAGCATCCGCTCGGCCCGCTCGATCTCCTTCTTGACCCGCGCGCGCTCGGCCTCGACGTCGCCCTGGCCGTCGCCGGAAGGACGGACGACCGCCTCGAAGATCCGCCGCGAGTCGCCGTCGATCTCGATCCGGACGCTGCTGCGCCGGTAGATGCGCGCCGCCGTCTGCGCCTCGTCGAGCGCGTGCAGGTCCGCCGCGTACTCCGGCTGGGACTCCGGCCACGGCGCGACGATCAGCCGCGTCTCGCGGCCGGGCAGATTCGTCCAGATCTCCTCCGTCACGTGCGGCATCACCGGGTGGAGCAGCTTGAGGAGCCGCTCGAGCGCCGCGAACGCCGTCGCGCGGACCTCCTCCTCCTCGAGGCGCGGCTTGATCGACTCGAGATACCAGTCGCAGAAGTCGTCGAAGGTGAGGTGGTACAGGCGCTGGACGGCGTGCGCGAAATCGAACGCGGCCAGGTCGGCCTCGAACTCCGCCCTCGTCGCGTCGATGCGCGCGAGGATCCAGCGCTCCTCGACCGACGACGGGCGCGCGTCCGGCTCCACCGTGCCGGCCAGCAGCAATAGCCGGCTCGCGTTCCAGAGCTTGTTCGCGAGCTTGCGGCCCTCCTCGATCTGCTGCCCGCTGAAGCGGACGTCCTGCGTCGAGGTCATCTTGAGGAGCCCGTAGCGCGTTGCGTCGGCGCCGTGCTCGGCGATCAACTCGAGCGGGTCGATGCCGGTGCCGAGGGACTTCGACATGCGTCGGCCGTCGGGCGCGAGCAGGGTCGAGTGGATGATCACGTCGCGGAACGGGACGTCGCCGAGCAACTCGAGGCCGGAGAAGATCATCCGGTTCTCCCAGAGACGGATGATCTCGCGCGCAGTCGTCTGCAGGTCGCCGGGGTAGAACGCGGCGAGGTCGGGCGTCTCGTCCGGCCAGCCGAGCGTCGCGAACGGCCAGAGGTCCGACGAGAACCACGTGTCGAGCACGTCGGTGTCGCGCCGCAGATCCGTCGAGCCGCACTCGGCGCAGGCGTCCGGCTCGCTCTCGGCAACGGTGACGTGGCCGTCCGGGCAGTACCAGATCGGCAGCTGGTGGCCCCACCAGATCTGGCGGGAGATGTTCCAGTCGGGGGCGCTCTCGAGCGACGAGATTGCGAACCGGTGCTGCGACTCGGGATGGAAGACGACGCGCCGCTCGCGCAGCGCGGCGAGCGCCGGCTCCTTCAGCTCGTCCATCGAGCACCACCACTGGAGGGAGATGAGCGGCTCGATCCGGGTGTGGCAGCGCTCGCACGTCGGGACCGAGTGCCGGTAGTGCTCGCGCTTCTCGAGCAGTCCGCGCTCCCGGCTCCAGGCGAGGATCCGCTCGGCCGCCTCGTCCTGGGTCAGCCCGGCGAGCTCGCCGGCGGCGTCGTTCATCAGCCCGTCGGGCCCGATCACGGTCAGCTCCGGGAGGTTGTGGTCGCGGCCAATCTCGAAGTCGGTCGGATCGTGGCCCGGCGTGACCTTCAGTGCCCCGGTGCCGAACTCCATCTCCACCCGCTCGTCGGCGATCACCGGCACGCGCCGCTCGACGAACGGCACCACGACCTCCTTGCCGACGAGGTCGCGGTAGCGGTCGTCGTCGGGATGGACGGCCACCGCGACGTCGGCGAGGATCGTCGCCGGCCGCACCGTCGCGATCGGGACGTCGCCGGAGCCGTCGGCGAGCGGATACCGGATCGTCGAGAGGGTGTCGTCCACGTCGACGTTCTCGAGCTCGAGATCGGAGAGGGAGGTCTCGTGGTAGGGGCACCAGTTGATGATCCGATTCGCGCGGTAGATCCAGCCGCGCTCGTAGAGGTGCACGAAGAAGCGCATGACCGCGCGGACGTACGCGTCGTCCATCGTGAACCGGATCCGCCGGTAGTCCATCGACGCGCCCATGCGCCGGAACTGGTGGACGATGTTGCCGCCGTACTCGTGCAGCCACTCCCAGACGCGCGCGACGAACGCGTCACGGCCGAGCTCGCGCCGGCTGGTGCCCTGGCTCTCGAGGAATTTCTCGACCGCGTTCTGGGTCGAGATCCCGGCGTGGTCGTAGCCGGCCTGGACGAGCACGTTCAGGCCCTGCATCCGCTTCCAGCGCGCGAGTGCGTCGCCGAGGGAGAGCTGCAGCGCGTGCCCCATGTGGAGGTTGCCCGTGACGTTCGGCGGCGGGAAGGCGTAGACCCAGCTCTCGCGAGACGGGTCGGGATCGGCCGCGTAGTGACCTTCCTCTTCCCAGGTCTGCTGCCAGCGCTCCTCGACGCCCTGCGGTCTGTAGAGCGGATCCATGCGCGGAATGTCGTCAGGCAGCGACTATGAGCGGAGCTTAGCGGGGGATCGCTTGGACTGTGGCCAGGTGCCGCCGACCTGCTCGAGGATCGCCTCGAGCAGCGCGAACGAGCCGAGGACGTGGTCGCGCGCGAGCGCCCGAGCGCCCTCGGGGCTGCCGGCGGCCAGCGCCTGCCGGATGGCGCGGTGCTGCTCGGCGTTCTTCGCATAGAGGCCGTCGATCGAGTGGTCGCCGGGCGCCCAGACCGCCGGACCGGAGAAGGAACGGCGCGAGCTCTTCGCGAGCTGCTCGACGAGCGGCAGGTCGGCGACGCGGTAGATCACGTCGTGGAAGGCGTGGTTCGCACGCACCCAGTCGCCCATGATCGAGCGGCGCGCCTCGCCGGGCTCCCGGGCGCGGAGCTCCTTGGAGATCGTCGCGAAGTGCTGCTCGGCCTCCTCGAGCTCCGCGAGATCCTCGGGCGTCATCTTCGTCGCGGCGACCTCGGTTGCGAGTGCCTCGAGCTCCGCGCGCACCATGAACGCCTCGTGCAGCTCCTCCCGCGAGATCGTGCGGACGCGGACGCCGCGGTTCGGGACGAAGGAGACGAGCCCGAGCGCCGCCAGCCGGCGCAGCGCCTCCCTGATCGGCGTGCGCGAGACGTTGAACTGTTCGGAGAGCTGCTCCTGGCGCAGGACGGTCCCCGGCTCCAGCTCGCCGGCGACGATCGCCTCCTCGATCACGAGCGCGATGTCGTCGGCCTTCGTCGAGTCAAGGCTCATGGTGCGAGTGTACGCGCGGTCGTCTCGGCGTCTGGACGAGCCAGAGCCCCGCGACGACGATCGCGCCTCCGAGGGCGAGGGCCGGACGCAACGACTCGCCGAGCACGAGCACGGACGCGAGCACCCCGAAGATCGGGACGAGCAGCGCGAACGCGGCGGCAGCCGCGGCGCCGAGCAGGCGGACCCCCTCGTAGAAGAGGACGAAGGCGAGCACCGTCCCCGCGAGGGAGAGGTAGGCCATCGAGCCCCAGGCGCCGGCGGACGCCGAGCCGAGCCCGCTCCAGCCGCTCCCCACGAACGTCACGGGCAGGAGCAGGAGCGAGCCGACCGCGGTGGCGAACACGTTCGCGCTCACGGAGCCGAAGCGCCGCGTCGCCTCGCGGCCGGCGAGCGTGTACGCGGCCCACGAGAGGGACGCGCCGACGAACAGAGCGTCCCCGGTCAGACGCCGCGCGTCGACGCTCCCCGTGGGGTTGGCCACGATCACGACCCCGACCAGGGCCAGAGCCAGCCCGAGCAGAGCCCGCCGCGCCGGCTTCTCCCCGAGCACGGGCCAGGCGAGCAGGAGGGTCATGGGCGGGATCAACCCGGGCACGAGCACTGCGCCGTCGGTGGCGGGCGCGCGGCGGACGCCGTAGAGGAAGAAGAGGTTGTACGCGAAGACGACGGTGAAGCCGAGCACGGCGAGCAGCCCCAGGTCGCCGCGCGCGGGGCGCCGAACGGGACGGCCCGAGAGCCGCGCCCACAGCCAGAGCAGCCCGGCCGCGGTCGCAAAGCGGACGACCGCCACGACGGCCGGCTCGACGTGCGAGGCCGCGACCTTGCCGGCGGGCCACGTGCCGCCGAAGCAGACCATGCAGACGAGCATCGCCACGAAGGCGCCGCGGCGATCGGCCGGCATGCAGCGAGGCTATCTGTGCTGCAGGTGCCGGGAAGCTACGAAGGTCGCGCCTTCACGAGGTTCCGGACCGCCCGCCTGACCTGATGCTCGGCCTGAGCACGCAAGGCTCTCGCCTCCTCGACGAGCCGACGGGCATCTCGGCGGGTTCTCCGCACCGGGTCGGCCCGGTGACCCGGAGCGAGCAGCGGCTTCCCCGCCAGCCGCACGGCCTCGAACTCGGCGATCGGCAGGGTCACCCATTCCTCGCAGCCCTCGGCGCCGCATTCGCACAGGAAATCCCAGGTCTCTTCGCTCTCTTCCGGAAGGTCGAAGCTCTTGACGGCCATTCGCAGGTGACGATTCACGTCCGCCCGCGTCGCCGAGCTCTCGGTTCGCTTGTCCACCACGCGCCATCCTGGATCGAGAGGACGTGGAGAGCATACGCCTCGTTACTCGTTGTCGTGGTCGCGCTCGCAGAAGTCCGGGCAGGTGCACTCGGCGAGCTCGGCGGTGCAGGGCGCGTCGGCGTCGGGCAGCTCGGTCCGCTCCTCCGCGGTCCGGATCAGCGTCTCGCTCATCTCGTCACTCCTCCGTCGAGTCGTTCGTAGGCGGGCAGGGTCAGGAAGTCCTCGAGCTCCTCGGAGAGCGCGACCGCGGCGAAGAGCTCCTTCGCCTCGTCTCCCGCGTCGACGAGCTCGATCTCGTGGCGGACGAGCTTCTCGTCGACGCGCCTGCGATGCACCCATTGCCAGATCTGGGAGCGGGAGATCTCGGCGGTGGCGGCGTCCTCCATCAGGTTGTCGATCGCCGCGGCGCCGACGCCGTGGAGCCAGGAGTCGAGGTAGCGGACGCCGACGGAGACGTTCGTCTGCACGCCGTTGTCCGTGATCTCGCCGGGTGTGTCGGGGATCGACAGGAGCGCCGACTCGTCGGGCGTCACGTCCTCGCGCAGCCGCTCGAGCTGGTTCGGCCGCTCCCCGAGCACGCCGTCGAAGACGCCGGTGCAGACGGGCACGAGATCCGGGTGTGCGACCCACGAGCCGTCGAAGCCGTCGGCCGACTCGCGCTCCTTGTCCTCCCGCACCTTGGCCAGCGCGAGTTCGTTCGCCTCGGCGTCCTTGCGGGACGGGATGAAGGCCGCCATGCCGCCGATCGCGTGAGCTCCGCGGCGATGGCACGTGCGAACGAGCAGCTCGGTGTAGGCGCGCATGAACGGCACCGTCATCGTCACCTGCGCGCGATCGGGCAGCACCCAGTCCCGCGTCCGGAACTTCTTGATCGCGCTGAAGATGTAGTCCCAGCGACCGGCGTTCAGGGCACAGCCCCAGTCGCGCAGCTCGTAGAGGATCTCCTCCATCTCGAAGGCGGCGAGGATCGTCTCGATGAGGACGGTGCAGCGGATCGTCCCGGACGGCAGGTCGAGCTCCTGCTCGGCAAGCGCGAACGCGTCGGCCCAGAGGCGCGCCTCGAGGTGCGACTCGAGCTTCGGGAGGTAGAAGTACGGCCCGCTGCCGCGCTCGAGCTGCTCGCGCGCGTTCCGCGCCATGTGAACGCCGAAGTCGAACAGCGAGGCCGAGACCGGCTCGCCGTCGACGTGGGCGTGCCGCTCCGGCAGGTGCCAGCCGCGCGGCCGGATCAGGAGCGTCGCGACCTCGTCGTTCAGCCGGTATGTCTTGTCGGGCGTCTCGAGCGAGATCTCGCGGCGGACGGCGTCGGTGACGTTGCGTTGCCCCTCGACGACGTTCTCCCACCTCGGCGAGCACGCGTCCTCGTAGTCGGCCATGAAGACGCGGGCGCCCGAGTTGAGCGCGTTGATCATCATCTTCCGGTCGACCGGGCCGGTGATCTCGCACCGGCGGTCGCGAAGGTCGGCCGGCACTTCGGCGACTCGCCACTCCGCCTCGCGGAGGTCCTGCGTCTCCGGCAGGAAGCGCGGCAGGGCGCCGCCGTCGAGCTCTTCCTGCCGGTCGCGTCGCCGATCGAGCAGCTCGCGGCGGCGTGGGTTCAGCTCGCGGTGCAGGCGCGCGACGAGGTCGAGCGCCTCGCGTGTGAGGACCTCCTCGTCGGCGCGGGCGAGGATCTCCACGTCGGCGAGCGTACTCACACCGGCTCCTTGGCGAACTGGGCTTCCTCCGTCGAGCCCTCGAGCGCGAGCGTCTCGCTGTCGGGCGCGACGGCCTGCGTGACGAGGTCGAAGTAGCCGGCTCCGACCTCGTGCTGGTGCCGCGTCGCGGTGTAGCCGTGCTCCTCGAGCGCGAACTCACGTTCCTGCAGCCGCACGTAGGCGGGCATCTGCTCCTCGGCGTAGCCGTGGGCGAGCTCGAACATCGCGGCGTTGAGCGAGTGGAAGCCGGCGAGCGTGATGAAGAGGAAGCGGTAGCCCCACTCGCCGAGCCTGTCCTGGAAGGACGCGATTTCGTCGTCGGCGAGGTGCCGGCGCCAGTTGAAGGAAGGCGAGCAGTTGTATGCGAGCGGCTTGCCCGGGAAGCGCTCGTGGATCGCCTCCGCGAACTCGCGCGCCTCGCCGAGATCGGGCGTCGAGGTCTCGAACCAGACGAGGTCGGCGTAGGGTGCGTAGGCGAGCCCGCGTGAGATGGCGGCGTCGATCCCGTCGCGGACGCGGTAGAAGCCCTCCGCAGTCCGCTCGCCCGTGACGAAGTCGCGGTCGTACTCGTCGACGTCGCTCGTGAGGAGCGCGGCCGAGAGCGCGTCCGTCCGCGCGACGAGCACGGTCGGAACGCCGCAGACGTCGGCTGCCAGCCGGGCGGCGTTGAGCGTCCGGACGAAGTGCTGCGTCGGCACGAGCACCTTGCCACCGAGGTGACCGCACTTCTTCTCCGAGGAGAGCTGGTCCTCGTAGTGGACGCCCGCCACGCCGGCCTCGATCATCGAGCGCATGAGCTCGAAGGCGTTGAGCGGTCCGCCGAAGCCGGCCTCGGCGTCGGCGAGGACCGGCGCGAGCCAGTGGGTGCCGTTCCGGCCTTCCGCCCAGTCGATCTGGTCGGCGCGGAGCAGCGCGTTGTTCAGCCGGCGGACGAGAGTGGGGACGCTGTTCGAGGGATAGAGGCTCTGGTCGGGGTACGTCGCGCCGCCGAGGTTCGCGTCGGCGGCGACCTGCCAGCCGGAGAGGTAGATCGCCTCGAGGCCGGCGCGCACCATCTGGACGGCCTGGCCGCCCGTGAGCGCGCCGAGCGCGCGGACGGGCTCGTCGCGGTGGAGCAGCTGCCAGAGGCGCTCCGCGCCAAGGCGCGCGAGCGTGTGCTCCTCCACGACGGAGCCGCGGAGGCGGACGACGTCCTCCGCCGCGTACGTCCGCTCGATCCCGCTCCAGCGGTCGTCGCTACCCCATTGCGCCTCGAGCTCACGCGCTGCGTCCTGGATCATCTCGCCTCCTTGGGCCGATTTCGGATCCCAGATCTACCCGAGGTAGGCGACATTACACCTTCTGCGACGCAGAGGTAGCGATCTAGGATCCAGACTAGAGGCGGTAGTACCGGTACACGACCTCGGCGACGCAGACCGGCTTGTCGCCGCCGTCGCGCTCGATCGTCGCCGTCATCGTCACCTGCCGACCCCAGTCCTCCTCGTCGACGGAGCCGACGACGAAAGAGCCCCGAATGCGCGAGCCGGAGGGCACCGGAGCCGGGAAGCGGACGCGGTTGAGCCCGTAGTTGAGCGCCATGCCCGCGCCGGGCTCGTCGTGCGGCAGCACCTCGTACGACATCTGCGGCAGCAGCGAGAGGGTCAGATAGCCGTGCGCGACCGTGCCACCGAACGGGGTCTGCGCCGCCATCTCGGGGTCGACGTGGATGAAGTTGTGGTCGCCGGTCGTGTCGGCGAAGGCCTGGATCTTCTCCTGCGGCACATCGATCCAGGACGAGGGGCCGAACTCGGCGCCGACCTCGATCGCTGTCATGGCGCGAACGCTACGCGATGTCTTGGACGAGGGGTCCGGCCGGAGGCCAAGACAGCCGCGCAGCGGAGACTTGGCCGCAGGCTTTCCCGCTCCCCGGCGCGCGCCGTAGGCACCCGCCGCGGCGGGCAACAAAGCCCTCAGCACGGAGCGCGCCCGAGACCGCGCTCTCGGGCGCGCGGAGTTCGGTCACTCTGCCTGGAGAGCGAGGCTCTTCAGGCAGACTTTTCGACGGGCTCGTCCGGCTCGTCGCCGGCGGCGCCGGCGCTCGTGACGAGCGTCGGGCGGATGCCCTGCGCGATGCACTCCTTCGTGATCACGCACTTCGTCACGTCCCGCCGCGACGGCAGCTCGAACATCACGTCGAGCAGGGCGCCTTCGATGATCGAGCGGAGGCCGCGCGCGCCGGTCTCGCGCTCGAGTGCCCGGTCGGCGATCTCCCACATCGCGTCCTCGGTGAAGACGAGCTCGATCCCGTCGTAGCCGAAGAAGCGCTGGTACTGCTTGACAAGCGCGTTCTTGGGCTCCTCGAGGATCTGGACGAGATCCTCGCGCCGCAGCTGGTGCACCGCGGACACGACCGGGAGCCGGCCGATGAACTCGGGGATCAGCCCGAAGTTGAGGAGATCCTCCGGCATCACGTCGGCGAGCAGCTCGGACGACTCGACGTCGTGCTTCGAGCGGATGTCGGCGCCGAAGCCGACCGCGTTCTTGCCGATGCGCTTGCCGATGATCTTGTCGAGGCCGGCGAACGCACCGCCGCAGATGAAGAGGATGTTCGTCGTGTCGATCGAGAGGAACTCCTGGTGGGGGTGCTTGCGTCCGCCCTGCGGCGGCACAGAGGCGACCGTCCCCTCGAGGATCTTCAGCAGCGCCTGCTGCACGCCCTCGCCCGACACGTCGCGCGTGATCGACGGGTTGTCCGCCTTCCGCGCGATCTTGTCCACCTCGTCGATGTAGATGATCCCGGTCTCGGCCTTCTTGATGTCGAAGTCCGCGGCCTGGATCAGCTTGAGGAGGATGTTCTCGACGTCCTCGCCGACGTAGCCCGCCTCGGTCAGCGCCGTCGCGTCGGCGATCGCGAACGGGACGTTGAGGATCCGCGCGAGCGTCTGCGCGAG
>DASSVO010000068.1:0-25676 GCA_035706005.1 Gaiellaceae bacterium
GATGATGAACCCGGCGGCACGCGCGCTCGCCTCGCTCTTCGAGTAGCCGAACCAGTCCTGCAGGAGCGTTGGTAGCAGGAAGCCCATCGCGACGAAGCCGCCGAAGGTGATGAAGTAGAAGAAGGCCAGTCGATATAGCCGCCAGCCGCCGCGAAGGACAGCGCCGTAGTCGGCGGGAGCACCGCTCGTCGGGGCATTGCGCGCGAGCAGATAGAACAGCGCTGCCCCGAAAAGCAGCGCGATGCCCGTCACCCAGCCGACGGTCGCCTGCCCCCAATGGTTCGAAACCGGCGGCGCACCGAAGAACGCGATCGCGGTGCCGATGTTCCCGACGCCGTAGACGCCGAGCGCGAAACCCTGACGCTCCCTGCCGTACCATCCCGCGACAAACGGCACACCGACCGCGAACGAGGCCCCCGTGATTCCGAGCAGGAAGCCGACGCAGAGCAACGCCCAGTAGGCGTGCGCGTACCCGAACAGCACGGCGGGCAGCGCGGAGAACGCGAGCAGCCCGCTGAAGACGAGCCGCCCGCCGACACGGTCGGTCAGGATCCCCAACGGCACACGCAGCAGCGATCCCAGAACGACCGGGATCGCCGTCAAGAGCAGCGCCTCGGTGTAGTCGAGTCCGAGATCGCGCTTGAACGTCTTCGCGAACGGCGCGATCAGGCTCCAGGCGGTGAAGCAGAGCGCGAACGCAGCTGTCGCCAGCACAAGATTCGCAGTAGCACGACGCGACCCGTCCACGGCCAAGACGATAGGAGAGTCACCTTTCCGCTGCCGCACGAGCAACTCGTTCTGCGAGAGGTCAGGCGACGCTGGCCGCGTGCTCGGCCAGGCGAAGCTGCCCGGGGACGTCCGCCCGGAGGACCAGCCGCCCGCTGCTCCCGCTCAAGGTCGCGCTTACCCGGCCATCCAGCAGTCGGACACGCTCCTCGACGGCGGTTGGCAGCCGGGTCGGTGGCGCTTCGGCTGCGAGCACAGGCGCCGTGACTGAAACGGCGACACGGCCGCGCTCGTATGCCAGACGGATCGTGATCGGGTTGCCGCGGCTCTCGTGGGCGACCGCGAGCCCGGCCTGGGCAAAGCGGAACAGCGCCCACTCGGCGTCCCGAGGCAGGCGCCCATCCCAGTCATACGTGAACTCGATCGGCGTCTCATGGAGGTCCCCTTCCATCTCGGCGAGATGGCCGAGCGCAGACGCGAGACCGTAGTCCTCGAGCGCCTTCGGGCTGAGCTCGACCGCGAGCCGGCGAAGCTGGCGGATCGTGTCCGTGATCAGCTCCCGCGCCTGCAGTGTCTGCGCAGCGGCCGGCTCGCTGCCGGCGAGGCCCGAGCGCAAGGTCAGCAGCGCGCCGGTGAGTGTCTGCGCGCTGTCGTCGTGAAGGGTCAGGGCGAGTGAGCGGCGCTCGTCCTCCTGGGCCTCCACGAGGTGCCGCAGCGCAGCGCGCTGGCGCTCGATGCGGCGTGCGAAGAGGCCGACTGCCGCGACGATCAGCGGCCAGACGCCGATCGCGGCCAGTTCTCCTGCGCCCCAGCCGCTGAGCGCGCCAAACGCGACCGCCCCGGCCATTGCGACCGCGACACCGTCGGCGACACCGAACACCACCGCTACCGTCCCGGCGATCGCGGCCGCGACCGCCGCCGGAAGCCCGAGCGTCGCTGACGCGGGCGCGAGCGACAACACGACAAGCAGCACCAGTTCCGAGAGCAAGGCTAGGCCGACGCCGGCCCAGCGGCGACCGGCGAGGAAACTCAGCGCGGTGCGCATCCCCGCACACTGACCGACCTCGCCGTTATTCGTATCCGTGGAACTCCGCAACCCGCCTTCGGAGAGGTCCGCTGCGCCGCCCGCCCCCGAGAGCGTCGGCTGGTTAGACCCCGAGAGCGAAGGGAATCTCTTCGTCGTGGCTGGCATGTGAATCGGATCACGCTGGTCTTCAACGACCGCCGCGAAGTGCAACTCGCGCCGGACACGGCGAGAGCGCTTGCGCAGCTCCTCTGGGAGCGCGCACAGAGCGGTCATGGCGCGGCGAGCGCAGCCGCTGCGATCCAGGCTGCACTTCGTCTCGGCCGCAAGGTCGAACTGGACGAACGCGAGTCGAGCCGCGTCAGTGACGCGCTCGCCTATTTGCGCGAGTCTTCAGTCGAGGACGCTGCCGATTAGCTACCGCGTTGTCGCGTGAATGGTTCCTCGAGGAGCGAGGCGTCTGTGATCGTCCCGCGCCAATAGGTGTAGCGTCCGCTCTCGAGTTCCCAGTACGCCTCGCCGGTGGTCGGCAGGTAGAGCGGCCCGACTTGCCGGTAGCCCTGGAATTCTCCGCCCCAGGCGGTTGCCCGCCACGCGCCGTTGCGCCTGAGTTTGCGCATCGTCGAGCTGGCGCGGATGATGTTTCCTTCATCGTCGAGCTCGAGCGTTACCGCGACTCGTTCGCCGGCGACGGACGTCGCAACCTCGACGTGGCGCTCGTCGATCGGTGCGAACTCGAGTTCGTCGTTTCTCCGGACGGCAAGCGGGACGAACGGCAGTTCTGCGAGGTAGCGGAGCGCCTGGCCAGCGGTGGTTTCGGGCCCACGCTGGCGCTGGAGCGGCAGGCCGTACAGGGAGACGGTCAGGCCGCCAACGCCTGTGTCGTACTCGTCGACGACGCTGAGGGCGAGCGGTCCGATCGGGAACCGAGCACGCCAGGAGAAGGCGACCCGCTCGACCGCCAGGCGCTGGACCGCGGTGAACGACATTCCCCGCGCGTCGGGCTTCAGCCACATCTGCCCGCGCTGGGTTATCCGGACTTGACGCGCATCGTTCGTGCGCAGGCGATCGATGAGCCGCGCTAGTGAAGCGGGGACGTTGCCGGCGTCGGCCAACGGCTCACTCTTCTCGCTTCCGCTCCTTGTCAGGCCCATTGAGTACCGGCGGGCGCCGGAGTAGCTTGGCTGGAATGGCTGCGGACGCCGACCCAGAGCACGATCTCGAGCTCGAGGGCCACCTGCTGCGGAGGGCAGAAAAGGCGATCGATGCGGCCGGGCAAATCCGGGACGAGTCGGAGGCGATCGGCAGCGTCTCGGACTCGCTTAGCGAGTCGCGGATGGCGGCCCGCTGCGCCTGGTGCGGGCGCTTCCGTGTCGGCGAGCGCTGGGTCGTCATCGAGGAGATGCCAGCGTTCGGCGATGCGTCGAAGGTGACCCACGGCATCTGCGGCGCCTGCGTCGAGGCGCTGCGCGCAGCCGGGATGAGCGTGTAGTCGATCGACCGAGCCTGGCAGGTCTCTCGTTCACGTCGGAGGTCATGTTGCCTGAAGTGGCACTGTCGCAGGCCCGCGAGGGCTGCTGGCGAAACGAGACCTTACTGAGATGGCGTACTTGCGGGTACTTTTTCCATCCGGGCGGCCCGAGAAAGTGCTGCCCGTTTGCTGTCCGCATGTGCGTGATGCAAGTCCAAGTAGACAACGCAACACGTCTGTTTGCAGGTAAAACCTGGCAACGGGAGCGACGGGACTCGAACCCGCGACCTCCGGCGTGACAGGCCGGCGTTCTAACCAACTGAACTACGCCCCCGGGGACGGCCCAGTGTAGCGGGGCCCGTGCGGCCGGGCCGCTTCCGCGCGGTGCCACCTTTACGCTGCGCCGGTGAACCTCGCCGACGGGATCGCGATCGCGATCGTGGTCGTTGCTGCGCTCGGTGGGCTGCGGCGTGGCCTCGTCCTCAGCGCGTTCTCCCTCGTCGGTCTCGCCGGCGGCGCCTACGTCGGCTCGCGCGTGGCGCCGCACCTTCTGCACGGGGGAGCGACATCGACGTGGACGCCCGTGGCGGGACTCGTCGGCGCCGTGCTCGGGGCGATGATCCTCCAGGTCGCGGCGCTCTTCGCCGGCTCCTTCGTCCGCGGCGGGCTGCGGCTGACGCCGTTGCGGCTGCTCGACACGGCCGGCGGCCTGCTCCTCGGCACGGCGATCGGCCTGGGAATCGTCTGGGTCGGCGCGTCGGTGGCGCTGCTCACTCCCGGCCAGACGCGGCTGCGCCAGGAAGTCCAGCGCTCGGCGATCGTGAAGCAGCTCGACTCCGCGCTGCCGCCGAGCACGCTCCTCAACCTGCTGGCGCGAATCGACCCGTTCCCCTCCATCGTCGGCCCGAAGGCTCCTTCTCAGGCGCCGAGCCGGGGCGTGCTCCGGAATCCGGCCATCCGGGACGCGACCTCACGCGTCGTCAAGGTGCTCGGGACGGCCTGTGGCGTCGGCATCGAGGGCAGCGGATGGTTCGCCGGCAGGGATCTCATCGTCACGGCCGCGCATGTCGTCGCCGGCGAGCAGGACACGATCGTCCGTATTCCCGGGCAGCCGTTCCCGCGCGCGGCCGACGTCGTCGTGCTCGACGTCCACAACGACATCGCCGTGCTCCGCGTGCCGGGAGTCGACGCGACGCCGCTCCAGCTCGCGGACCCGCAGCCGGGCGCCGCCGTCGCGATCCTCGGCTATCCGCGCAACGGCGGGCTCACCCCGACTCCGGGCCGGATCGGACTGACGGCGACGGTGCTGACACAGGACGCGCTGGGGCATGGCCCGGTCGCGCGAACGATCACCGCGGTGCGGGGAGCGGTCGAGCACGGCAACTCCGGCGGCCCGGCGGTCGATGCGGCCGGCAACGTCCAGTCGACGATCTTCGCGGCTCGCCTCGGCTCGGACAGCGGCTACGGCGTTCCCGCCTCGATCGTCCGCGACGCTCTCGCGCACGCCGGCACGAACGCGGTCTCGACCGGCGCCTGCGCGCCCTAGCCCGTCTCGGGCAGGAGCGCGACGACGTCGAGCGGCCGGCGGAACGGAGCGACGACGTAGACGCCGCTCGCGAGCTCGCGCGCCCCGTCGATCAGCTCCTGCCCGAGCGCGAGACCTACGTCGCGCGCACCCGCCCCGGCGGCGCGGTATCGCTCCTGCACATGCTCCGGGACGACGATTCCCGGCACCTCGTTGTGGACGCGGACGAGCGTCTCGGTCGTCCGGATCGGCCAGACGCCGACGAGCACCGGTACCGACCAGCCGCCGACCCGCTCCCGGAACTCCTCGAGCGCCTCGAGGTCGAAAAGGATCTGCGTCATTGCGTAGCGCGCACCGGCGGCGACCTTGCGGTGGAAGCGCTCGGCCTCGAGCTCCAGGTCGTCGGCGGTCGGGTTCACCGCCACGCCGGGGAAGAACGTCGTCGGCGCGTCGATCGCGCGACCGTGCCAGTCCTCGCCCGCGTTGAGCTTCGCGATCAGCTCGACGAGGCCGATCGAGTCGACGTCGTAGACGGCGTGCGTGCCGGGATAGTCCCCGGCCTCGGGCGGGTCGCCCGTCACCGCGAGGATGTTGCGGACGCCTTCCGCGTGCGCGCCGAGCAGGAGCGACTCGAGCCCCGCGATGGTCGTGTCCCGCGGGGTCAGGTGCGGGATCGTCTCGACGCCCGTGAATCGCTCGATCGCGACCGACGCCATGATCCCGCTCATCCGCGCCCGCGCCCGCGGGTTGTCGTTGACGTCGACGAACTGCGCTCGGCCGGAGTCCCGGACCGCGCGCGCGGTCTCGATCAGCGCCTCGGGATTGGCTCCGAGCGGCGGATCGACCTGGACGGAGATCGCGAACTCGCCCTCGCGGAGGAGGCGCGCGAGCTGCGTTTCTCCCGTGACCGGCTCGAACGGCGCCACCTGTTCGCGTTCGTGGACGAGGAAGGAGCCGGCGGGACGGCGGTCGGCGTCGACGGCCTCGCGGATCGCCGAGACCTGGGCCGGCGTCGTGCCGCAACAGCCACCGATCAGCCGCGCGCCGAGAGCGCGCGCCTGCGCGGCGAACTCGGCGAAGTAGGCCGGCGTCGCGTGCGGGAAGACGATCCGCTGCCCGGTCATGCTCGCGAGGCCGACGTTCGGGAGCGCAGCGAGGACGGCGCCGTCGCCTCCCATCCGCGCAAGCGCCGCGAGAGCCGCGGCGGGCCCGGCGCCGTGGTTCGCGCCGAAGGCCGCGAGGCCGAGCGGCCGCAAGCGGGCAGCCGCGTCCTCCGCCTTCACGCCCGCGAGCGTCTCTCCCTGCGCGTCGAACGTCAGCAGCGCGACCAGCGGGAGCGCCGAGACGGAGCGGATGGCGCCGATCGCCGTCTCGAGCTCGTCGAGGTCGAAGAACGTTTCGACCATGAACAGATCGACGCCGCGCCCCTCGAGGATCCGCGCCTGCTCGGCGAAGAGCTCCGCCGGATCGAGGCCGGCCAGCTCGACGTCGCCAAGTGGGCCGATCGAGCCGGCGATGAAGACGTCGCGGCCGGCGACCTCCCGCGCCTCGCGCGCGATACGCACTGAGGCGGCGTTGATCTGCTCGAGCTCCTCCCCGAGGAACTGCCGCCCGAGCTTGGCCCGGTTCGCACCGAAGCTGTTCGTCTCGATCAGCTCGGCGCCGGCGCGGATGTAGCCGAGGTGCACCTCGAGCACGCTCTCGGGCGCGCGGAGGTTCGCCTCCTCCGGACAGCGGAGGCCGGGCACCGCGCTGGAGAGCAGCGCACCCATGCCGCCGTCGGCGACGATCGGCGTCTCCGACGCGAGCCGTTCCTCGAACCTGCTCATGCCTCGTGGAGGGTGCGGCCTTCCATCCCGCCCGCGACGGTCACGAGCTCGCCGGTGACGTGGCCCGAGAGCTCGTCGGAGGCAAGGACGACGACGGCGCGGGCCACGTCCTCCGCCCGGGCGACCTTCCGCAGCGCCATCGTCCGGCTGATGCGCGACACGAGCTCCTCATCGAGCTCGCCGCGCGTCATCGGGGAATACGTCCAGCCCGGCGCGACGGCGTTCACGCGACCACTTGGCGCGACCCGGACGATCTCGTTCTTGAGGCTCCGGAGCAAGCCGATCTGGATCGCCGACTTCGCCGCCGCGTAGTCGGCATGGCCGGCCTCGCCGAAGCGCCCGGCCGTGGAGCCGACGAGGACGAGACTGCCGTGGCCGCTCCGCGCGACGAGCCGCAGGAACGCCCGTGCGGTGAGGAAGGTCAACGTGAGGTTGGTGCGCAGCGTCGACTCCCACCGCTCGAGCGGGAGGGTCCAGACCGGCTCGTCCTCACGCGGCCAGAACCCGGCGACGGCGGCGCAGACGTCGAGGCCGCCGAGCGCCCGCTCCGCCGCCTCGAACAGCTCGGCGACCTCGTCCTCCACCGTGAGGTCGGCCTGCAGCGCGACGCCGCCGGTCTCGCGCGCGAGCTCCTCCGCCCGGTCGCGGCTCGTGCGGTAGTGGATCGCCACCCTCGCTCCCTCCGCCGCGAAGGCGCGCACGCACGCGGAACCGATTCCACCCGCGCCGCCGGTCACGAGGATGCCCTTGCCGGCCAGTCCCGTCTCCACCGGCGTGACGTTATCGTCCCGCCGTGCGCGTCCACGTGATCAGCGACATGGAGGGCGTCGGCGGCATCGTCAAGGGCGCCCAGACCGGCGGCGACTCGCCTCTCTACCAGGAGGGACGTGTCCTCTACACCGAGGAGATCAACGCGGCCGTCCGCGGTGCGCAGGCCGCCGGGGCGACCGAGATCCTCGTCATGGACAACCACGGCGCGGGCGGCCCGTACAGCTTCAACTCGCTCGTCCCCGACCTCCTCGAGCCGGGTTGCGAGTACGTCGTGCAGCAGGAGTGGACGGAGTACACCGGCTTCCTCGAGGCCGGCTGCGACGCCGCCCTCCTCGTCGGGATGCACGCGATGGCGGGCACGCCCGACGGTGTTCTCTCGCACACCGTCTCGGGGCAGGCGTGGCGGAGCCTCCGCTTCAACGGGCGCCTCGTCGGCGAGACGGGCATCAACGCCGCGCTCTGTGGCCACTGGGGCGTTCCCGTCGTCCTCGTCACCGGCGACCGCGCGGTGTGCAAGGAGGCGCGGGAGCTGCTCGGCGAGGGGCTCACCACGGTCGAGGTGAAGGAGGGGATCGGCCGCTTCAGCGCGCGGATGAAGACGCCGCGCCACGCCCGCGAGCTGATCGAGGAGGGGGCGCGGCAGGCGCTGTCCGATCTCGGGGCGGTCGCGCCGTACGACCCGGGTCGGCCGTGCGAGATCGAGGTCGAGTTCATCACGCCGGACCGGCTGCAGGAGTACGCGAACCGCAAGGGCGTCGAGGTGACCGGCGCGAGCTCACTCGTCGTCCGCGGCGACGACTGGTGGTCGGCCTGGTCGAGCTTCTTCTTCTAGACGCCGGCTTTGGTCAGCCTGGTCGGGCGGCGTCTCGCAGGGCGGCCGCGTCGACGATCCCCAGGCCCTCGATGAGCGTGAAGAAGGCGCGGGCGAAGGGCGAGGCCTCGCTGCGGGCGCGCACCTCGGCCCAGTCGATCTGCTCACGCAGCGCCCGCGCGTAGCTCAGTAGCTGGCCGAAGTCGGGCTCCTGCTCGGTGAGCGCGAGGAGCTTGGTCGTCATCACGTCCTCGAGCGTGAAGACGTGGACGCGGAGCGCAGCGACCTCGAGCACCGGCGCCCGTTCGATCCTCTCGTCGGTGATCGGTCCTCCCGACGGCGCGAAGATGAGGTCGACGAGCGTGCCGTTTTCGTGCCAGGCCTTGTACAGCCAGCCCTCGGGCGGGCGCTCCGTGCGGAGCCCCGCCTCGTCCAGCGCGTCGAGCGCCGCATCGGCGTCCTCGGGCTTGACGATGAAATCCACGTCATGCTCGCTCTTCGGCCCGCCGCGCGCCCACGCCGCGAGCCCGCCCGCCAGCACGAACGGAATCTCCCGCCGCTGGAGCGCTCCCGCGGCGGCTTTCATCGCGTCCAGCATCTCCTCGAAGGTCGGCTCCGGCATCGCGGGGTCGTTTCCGGTTTGTCCGATTGCGCAACATGAGGCCCCGTGATCAGGGTCGCTGCAGCGGCTGACATTCACGCCTCGGACGCGAGCGTCGAGCGCGTCGAGCGCGCGTTCGCGGACCTCGACGGCGAGGCCGACGTCGTGCTGCTCGCGGGCGACCTGACGACCAGCGGCGAGCCGGAGCAGGCCGAGGTGCTCGCCGCGGCGTGCCGGCAGCTCGACGTCCCGATCTTCGCCGTCCTCGGGAACCACGACCATCACGCGGGGCGCACGGCCGAGCTCGAGGAGGTGCTCGCCGCCGTCGGAGTACGCCTCCTCGACCGGGAGTGCGCGACCTGCGAGGTGGGAGGGCTCGAGCTCGGGGTGGTGGGCACGAAGGGCTTCGTCGGCGGCTTCCCCGGCTCGGCGCTGCCGGACTTCGGGGAGCCGCTGCTCCGCGGCCTCTACGCGGAGACGAGCGCCGAGGCCGAGGCGATCGCACGTGGGCTCCAGGCGATCGTCCACTGCGATCTGCGCATGGTCCTCCTCCACTACTCGCCCATCGTCGACACGCTCGAGGGAGAGCCGCTCGGCATCCAGACGTACCTGGGCTGCGAGCGGCTCGCGACCCCGATTGCCGAGAACGGCGCCGACCTCGTCCTGCACGGGCACGCGCACGCGGGCTCGTTCGAGGGCTGCATCGGCGACATCCCGGTGTACAACGTCGCCGTCCACGTGACGGGGCGGAACTTCTGGATCTTCGAGCTCGACGGCGGCGGGGTGCGGCGCGGCGGCGAGGTCGTGGAAGTGCGCGAGCCGCCGCAATAGCTAGGTTGACGGGATGGAAGGCCGGGTCGCACGCATCTCGATCGCGCCCGTGAAGGCGCTGCACGTCGTCAATCCCCACGAGGTCGAGCTGGGGAAGGCCGGCGTCGCGGGGGACCGCCGCTTCTGGCTCGTCGACGCGAACCGGCGGCTCGTCAACGGGAAAGGCCATCCCGAGCTGATGCGGGTCGTGCCCGAGTGGGACGAGTCCTCGCATCGACTTTCGCTCGCGTTTCCGGACGGCTCGGTCGTGACCGGGGAGGTCGAGCCGGGCGCGCCCTTCGCGGCGGACCTGTACCGGACGCCGCATCCGTCGCGCACCGTGCCGGGGCCGTGGCAGGAGGCGCTGTCGCAGTTCGCCGGCGAGCCGCTGATGTTGCTGTGGTCGGAGGGCGGGGCGCAGGACCGCGGCAACGACCGCGGCGGCTGGGCGTCGCTGATCTCACGCGGCTCGCTCGAGCGGATGCGCGCGGAGGCCGGCATCGAGGCGCCGGTGGACGGGCGACGCTTCCGGATGCTGTTCGAGATCGACGGCGTCGAGGCGCACGAGGAGGACACCTGGCTCGGGCGGGAGGTCGCGATCGGCGAGGCAGTGATCGTCCCGCTCGGCGACGTCGGCCGCTGCGTCGTCACCACCTGCGACCCCGACACCGCGGTCTCGGACTTCGACACGCTCAATCTTCTGGCGGGCTACCGGCCCGAGGGCGTGACCGAGCCGCTGCCGTTCGGCGTCTACTGCGACGTCGCGGTCGCCGGTCGCGTGCGCGTCGGCGATCCGGTGCGTCTCGTCGTGCCTGACGCAATTCCGGCATAGCAGAGTCGCTATCCTCCCGGCCATGGCGGCGAAGGCACACGGAGAAGCCAAAGGTCCGGTGGAGCGCCTGCACGAGCGGATCGTCGCGGGCGACCGCGGCTGGTTCTTCGGGCAGATAGCCGACCGGGTCGCGGAACGGCGCATGGCGATGGGCATGTCGCAGCGAGAGCTGGCCGAGCGCTGCGGCACGACCCAGTCGGCGATCGCACGGCTCGAGCGAGGCGGGCGACCTCCGCGGATCGACACGCTGCTTCGCATCGCCGACGCGCTCGACTGCGAGCTCGTCGTCGAGCTCGAGCCGCGCAAGAGCTAGGCGTGGCGGAGATCGTCGTCGCCGTCGCGGGCGACTCGATCTCGGCCGGCTCGCCGCTCTGGGATCCCGACCCGGCGGTCCGGGCCCGGATCGCGGCGCCCGACGAGCGGAGCCAGTGGCAGTGGTGGGCGGCCTGCGCCGATCCGGGGCTCGAGTTCCGGACGACTGCGGTCTACGGCGAGCGCACCGACGAGATCGGACGCAGGCTCGAGCTCGTGCTCCCCGGCGCCGATGTGCTCGTCGTCCAGGGCGGCATCAACGACGTGGTGCAGGGGCGGCCCGTCGAGGAAGCAGCCCGCGACATCGAGGCGATGGTCGCGCGCGGCCGGGCCGCCGGCGTCGCGGTCGCCGTGACGGACGTGCTCCCGTGGAACAACGGAGACGAGCGCGCCGCGGCGGGCATCGAGCGCCTCAACGGCCTGATCCGCCAGCTCGCCGCGACGGCGGGCGCCACGCTCCTCCCGTTCCACGACACGCTGGCGGACCCCGCCGACCCACATCGCATGCGGGCCGGTCTGACCGACGACGGCGCCCACCCGTCGATTGAAGGCCACCGCCTGCTCGGCGAGCAAGCGTTCCGGCTTCCGGACTAGACGTCGAGCTGGAGCCCGTCGTGGGCGCGTTCGACGCCGTCGGGCAGCGGGAGCTCGTCCGGCCGGTGGATGATGACGAGCCGTTCTGCCCCGGACGTCTCGAACGTCTCGAGCGCCTCGTCGGCCGTGAGATGCCCGCGGATGCCCTGCTCGGGCTGGGCGAGCGTCGCCTCGCAGAGGAACAGGTCTGCCTGCCGGGCGAGGTGGACGAGCCCCGGGCAGGGCGCGGAGTCGGCGCTGTATGCGAGCGTCCGGTCGCCGTCCGACACGCGCAGGCCGTAGCTCTCGAGCGCGTAGTGGAGCATCCGGTAGGCGACGAGGTCGAAGCCGGCTGCGGAGAACGGCGTCCGCTCCTCGTACTCGTGCACCGTGAAGAGCTCGAGCACCGCGTTCGCGTAGAGGACGGGGTCGAGCCCGTGGAGCGTGTCGCGTCCGCCGCGCGGCAGCCAGAGCTCCGGAGCGGGCACCTCGCGGCCGGCGCCGAAGAGGCCGCCGAACGCCCAGGGCACGAGGTCGCCCCAGTGATCGAGGTGGAAGTGCGTGATCACGATTGCGTCGACCTGCGGCCATTGCTCGAGCCGCCGCAGGCGAGGCAGCACTCCCGGCCCGCAGTCGAGCAGGAGCCTCCGCCCGTCCTCCTCGACGAGGTAGCCCGACTGGGCGCCCCCCGGATTGGGCCAGGCGGGCGAGCAGCCGACAACGTGGACGCGCATCTCCCTATCCTCGCTGCAATTGGGCCGCGCTCGCACGGAGAAGCGCAGCTGTGTATAACTGCGCCGTGGCCAGAGCGTCGACCGAGATGCTGAAGCGAGTGCCGCTCTTCTCGGAGCTCGACAACCGTGAGCTCGAGCAGATCGCGACGAGCATGCGCGAGCGCCGCTTCAGGGCGGGCGACGTCGTGACCCAGGAAGGCTCCGGCGGCGTCGGCTTCTTCGTGGTCGAGGAGGGAGAGGCCGAGGTGAACGTCGGCGGCGAGGCGAGAGGCACGATCGGGCCCGGCGACTACTTCGGCGAGATCGCTCTCATCAACGAGTCGCCCCGCACCGCCACGTTGACGGCGCGCACCGACATGCTCTGCTACGGCATGACGCCGTGGGACTTCCGGCCGCTCGTCGAGAGCAACTCGGCGATCGCGTGGAAGCTGCTCACGGCCATGGCCGAAAAGATGAGGTAGGCCTCAGGCGGCGCTAGGCGCCGTGGAAGCGTCGCGCGCCGTAGTAGCTCGATCCGTACTCGCGCATTGTCGAGATGCGGACGACGGCTCCGGTGTGCGGCGCGTCGATGAAGCGCCCGCCGCCGGCGTAGATGCCGACGTGGCTCGCGCTCGAGAAGAAGACGAGGTCGCCGGGCCGGAGCCACCGGCGAGGGACGCGGTGGCCGCGCACGAGGTCGCCGAAGCTCGAGTGCGGCAGCCCGATGCCGAAGTGGCCGTAGACGAAGCGGACGAGTCCCGAGCAGTCGAAGCCGGTGTGGGGGCTCGTGCCGCCCCACTGGTACCGGATGCCGAGGAAGTGGCGCGCGTACGCCACGACGCTGTGGCCGAAGCGAGCGCTCTCCTCGTCCGGGGAGGCGTGAAGATGGATCAGGTGCCGTCGCCGCAGGGCCTCGCGGACGACCTTCGCGTGATGGGCTCCGTGCCGTTTCGTCGCGCGGACGGCTCGTCCCTGGAGCGGGCGCACGAGTGCGAGCACGAGGGCGAGCGCGATGGCGAACAGCAGTATGAGGACGCGTATCGGCCGCAAGGAAACTGGTGAACTCCCGTCGATGGGACGCGGCCGTCGCAGAGTGCGGCCGCTCGCTGTCGGCGTGGGACGGGAGTTGAGCACATGGAGGGCGGTGCTCGCGTCACTCGATCGGGGGTCGGCGTCAGCTTCCGGCAGGTTGCCACAGGTTCGGCGCAAAGTTCTTACACCGTTCTCCGTGGCTCCACAGCGCTGTCTCAGCCGCGTGCGGCTTCATGGAGCCATGCCGGGACGGACGAGAATCGAGGCCGCACGGAGACGCGCGAAGGCTGCGAAGCGGGCGGTCGCCCTCGTCGCGGCAGTCGGTTTCGCCGTCGTTCTCGGCCTCGCACGGCAGGGGCATCCGGCCGGCGGAACGTCGCCAGCCCGCGCCGTGTCGCACACGGACGAGGGTCGTTCCTCCTCGGTCGACCGTTCGGACGACTCCGACTCCGACGACTCCACGCTCGGCGGCGGGACGCTTGCGCAGCCGTCGAACGGGAGCCCTCCGGCCACGACCCACACGTCGTGAGCGCGATTGACTGGTATGCCGCCCGCGCCGCGGGAGTCGTGGCGTATGCGCTCCTCACCGGAGGCGTCCTGCTCGGTGTGCTCCTGGCGGGCCGTGCGCGGGTGCCGTTCTGGCCGGCGTTCGCGGTTGAGGACGTGCACCGCTTCGTCGGGTTGCTGACCGGCGTGTTCGTGGCCCTCCACGTCTACGCGCTCCTCCTCGACCGGTACGTCCACACGTCCGTTGTCGCAGCGCTCGTTCCGGGCGCGTCCACGTACCGGCCGTTCTGGGTCGCGCTCGGGACCGTCGCGCTCGAGCTCCTGGCGGCGGTCGGCGTCTCGAACCTGCTCCGAAAGCGCCTCGGCCATACGCGCTGGCGGCGGATCCACTACCTCACGTTCGCCGTCTGGGCGGCCGCAACCGTGCACGGGATCGGCGCCGGCACGGATGCGGGCGCCGGCTGGCTCCGCGTGATCTACGTCGTCGCGGTGGGGAGCGTCGCGGCGGCCGTCGCGTGGCGCGGGCTCAGGCCTTCGCCCGTGCCAGCGCGGCGCGGACCTTCGTGAGCAGCTGCGGCATGGTCGGCCAGCCCAGCGCGAGATCTCGGTAGTAGAGGATCCGGCCCGAGCCCGAGACGAGCTCGAGCCAGGGTGAGTCCTGCACGCGGTAGCCGTCGGCCACGCGGCCGCTGCTGTCCACGGCGACCGGGTACGAGAGCGACTGCGGCAGGCTCCGCAGGAAGCCCGGCAGCGCCTGCGGAGACCGCTCGACTCCGCCCTCGTCGATCGCGACGAGAGTCGGGAGCCTCTCGCGCCTGGCGGCGGCCTGGTAGCGGTTGAGCGCGTCGACCTGCGCACTCAGGTTCGAGACTTCGGCCGCCCAGGTGTCGAAGAAGAGGACGAGGTGCGGGCCCGAGCCGGGGCCGAGCCGAACGCTGCCGCCGCCCACCCGCGGCAGCGTCACGTGCTTCTTCGGGCCGAGGAGACTGATCGGCGCCAGGGATTGCGTGCCGCGCAGAGACGGGCGGCCCGGCAGGAGCGCCGAGAGGCTCTGCGCCAGCTCGTACCCGAGCTGGCCGACACTCGAGTACGCCATCGGCGTCACGTAGAGGCGCGAGAAGCGCCCGCGCGAGTCGATCACGAAGGTCGCCGGCGTGTGGTCGATGGTGCCGTTCACGACTGCCGCCTCGATGTGGTACGCGTGCCATACCCGCTTCAGCTCCGGGAGCGAGCCGGTCAGGAAGCGCCACTTGTGCAGCATCCCGTGGGCCTCCGAGTACGCCCGGACCCACTTGACCTGCGTGGCCTCGGGGTTGGCGCCGACGCCGAGCAGCTCGACCTGTGAGGCCGCGGGCCCGAGAAGCTCCTTCGCGCGCAGCAGCGCGGTCGTCGTGAGCGGGCAGATCGTCGTGCACTCCGGGTCGTTGAAGGAGACCACGACGACCTTGCCGCGGACCGAGCGGAGCGAGACCCGCTTGCCGAACTGGTCGGTCAGCGTGAAGTCCGGGGCGGCGCCGTCGAGCGGGGTGCCGGGATCGAGGTTCGGGTTCGCGGCCGCGGGGGTTCCCGAGACCGCGGGTGTCTGCGGAGCGCCCGAGGAGCGGGCGATCGAGATCGCGGCGCCGGTCCCCACGCCGACCGCGAGCGCGATGCCGAGAACGATCCACTGCAGCCGGCGGGACACTCCGCTCCAGTATGGCACCCCGATGAGGAGCCAGATACGCTCTCGGGCCGTGGCCGTCAGCTCGTCCCTCAGCGCAACTGGGGTCCGCTGGGACCTGAGCGATCTCGAGCCGGACGCCGAACAGGCGCGCCGGGACTGGGACGTGGTCCTGGAACGGGCGCGGGACTTCGCGGAGCGGCGGCGCGGCACGGTCGGATCGGCGGGCGCCGCGGTTCTGCGTGACCTGCTCGACGAGCTCGACGAGCTGACGCAGGACATCGCGCGCGTCCACTTCTACGCGACCGCCCGCGAGCACACCGAGGCCACGAATCCCGAGACTAACGACCTCGCGACGCTGGCCCGCGACAGGGCCGCCGAGCTCGAGAGCGCCCTCCTCTTCGTCGATCTCGAGTGGCTCGCGCTCGACGACGCCGAGGCGAACGCGCTGCTCGAAGCCGCGGAGCTCGAGCCGTACATGCACCGGCTCCGGGTGGCTCGCGAGGAGAAGCCTTACGTCCTCTCTGAGGCCGAGGAGCAGGCGCTCAATGCTCGCCGTCCCGCGCTTTCCGCCTGGGAATCGCTGCACGGCCGGGAGCTCGCGACGCTGACCGTCGACTTCGACGGCGGGGACGGCCCCGAGCCCCACACGATCGACCGCCTGCTCTCGTACATCCACAATCCCGATCGCGAGCTGCGGCTCGCGGCGCTCGACGCCCTCTACGAGGCGCTCGACGGCGTGGCGGACGTCCAGGCTGCCTGTTACGACGCTCTCGTTGGCGACCGCCTGTCCCTCGACCGGCTGCGGGGAATCCCTGACCCGATGTGGCCGACGAACCAGCGCAACGAGCTCGACGGGGACGTCGTGGAGGCGATGCTCCGTGCGGTGGAGGAGCACCACACGCTCGGCCGCCGCTGGTTCGTCCGCAAGGCCCAGGTGCTCGGGCTCGACCGGCTCCAGCTCGCCGACCAGTACGCCCCGGTCGGCGCAGACCGCCGGGTCGAGTGGACGGAGGCCGTCGCGATGGTCGAGGACTCGCTGCGCGACTTCGAGCCGCGGCTGGGCGAGATCTTCCGCACGTGCCTCGACCGGGGCCACATCGACGCAGAGCCGCGCCCCGGCAAGGTCGGCGGTGCCTACTGCAACTCCGTCTCGAAGACCGTCCTCCCGTACGTCCTGCTCAACTTCACCGACCAGCTCCGCGACGTCGTCACCCTCGCGCACGAGTTCGGCCACGCCGTGCACGGGACGCTGGCCCTCGAGCGGCAGGCCTACCGCTCGTACCACACTGGCCTCGCGCTCGCCGAGGTGCCCTCGACGTTCGCGCAGCTCCTCGCCGTCGAGCGGCTGATCGACCAGGAGGACGACGCGTCGACCCGGGTCATGCTCCTCGCCGACCGCGCCGAGGGCGCGATGGCGTCGATCTTCCGCCAGGCGATGATGGCGCGCTTCGAGCAGCGGGCGTATGCCGCGCGCGGCGAGGGGAAGGGGTTGACGCGCGACCGGCTCTCCGAGACGTGGATGGAGGAGAACGCGCGCTACTACGGCGACTCCCTCGAGCTGCCCGAGGGCTACCGGCTCGGCTGGTCGTACATCCCGCACTTCATCCACGTCCGCTTCTACACGTACGCCTACGCGTTCGCGCACCTCGTCGCGTTCTCGCTACTCGCGCGGTACCGCGAGGATCCGCAGCGCTTCGCGCCGGCGTACCTCGAGTTCCTCGCCAGCGGCGCCTCGCAATCGCCGCAGGACCAGCTCGCGCCGCTCGGGGTGGATCTCCGCAACCCGCAGACGTGGGCCGACGCCTTCGCCGAGTTCGACCGCTGCGTCGCCGAGGCCGAAGACGCGGTGGACGAAGCCGGCGCCGCCTAGAACTAGGCCGCGGCGAACCCCTCCCGACGGAGGAGCTCGCGTGCTCGCTCCGCGTTCCCGGCGCCCGCGACGAGGATGACGAGCACGCCGCCGTACTCCGGCGAGACGTGGCGGAGCTCGAAGTCCTCGAGGTTGATCTGCGCTGCGCCGAGGATCTGCGTGATCCGCGCGAGCACGCCCGGCCGGTCGGGGACACGGATGCGGATCCGGTTCAGCTGCGCCGGCGCGGTGCGATAGGCGAACGACTCCAGCCGCTCACGCGCGGACGCGGCCGTGGCGATCGTCTCCTCGATCAGCTCGCGGTCGCCGGCGCGCAATGCCTGCTCGAGCTCGTCGAGCGAGGTGCGGAGCCCCTGGAGTGCCGCCGCGATCTCGTCGGCGTTGCCGAGGAAGATGTCGCTCCAGACGGCGGCGTTCGCGCCTGCGAGCCGCGTCATCTCGCGGAGCGAGGCGCCCGCGAAGGCGAGCGGTGCGTCGTCCTCGGCCGCCGCCTCCGCGACACGGAGCATGAGGAGGTTGGCGAGCGCGTGGGGGAGATGGCTCGTCAGCGCGAGCAGGCGGTCGTGGGCCGCTGGGTCCGTGTGCACCGCGTTCGCGCCGAGCGAGGCCACGAACCGCTCGACGAGGGCGACGCTCTCCGCCGACGAGGTCTCGGTCGGGGTCAGGAACCACGTCGCCGCGTCGAAGAGATCGGCTGCGGCGCGCGCGGGGCCGCCGCTCGCGCCGCCGGCCACGGGGTGGCCGGGGACGAAACGTGGATCGGCGATCGAGGCGAGCGGACGCTTCGTCGACGCGACGTCCGTGACGACGGTGTCCGGGCCCGCCGCGTCGAGCGCGTCCTGCACGACCGCGGGGGCAGCCCCGACCGGCACCGCGACGACGACGAGCTCCGCGCCCGCGCCCGCGACCGCCTCGGCCGCCGACGACGCCGGCTCCAGCGCGCCGCGCGCGCCGGCGGTCTCGAGGACCCCGGGATCCAAGTCGAAGCCGAGGCAACGCGTCCCCGCGCGTCCGGCGGCGAGGGCGACGGAGGTCCCGACGAGGCCGGTGCCGAGGACCGCGAGGCGCTCGACAGCGCGCGCCCGCTCCGGCGCCGTTGCCGGGTGCGCCGGGGTCTGGCGTCCGGCCGCGACCTCCTGCTTCAGCACGTCGAGCACCGCGGAGAAGATCGAGGTCACGCCCCGCTCCGAGAGCGGCCCGGGGTTCGCTGCGACGAGCGCCTGCAACAGCTCTGCCTCGCGCTCGGGGTCGATCCAGCGCTCGCCTGCCGCGTCCTTGTAGTCGCGCACCGACGTGACGAGCTCGAGGCGCCGGTTCAGCAGCTCGAGCAGACGGCGGTCGAGGTCGGAGATCTCCTTGCGGAGTGCATCCAGCTCGTTCACGGCGTATGTCGCTCCCCCGCGCTCACCGCGACGGGCAGCCGGTTGGCCGGCGGCGCGAGCGGACAGATCCAGCCTGGGTCGTACGAGCAGGACGGGTTGTAGGCGAAGTTGAAGTCGAGCACGAGCCGCCCGTCCTCCTCGCCGAGATCCGCACCCTTGACGGTGTCGAGGAGGTAGCGGCCGCCGCCGTACGTCTCGCTTCCGCTCGTCGCGTCGCGGAAGCAGAGGAAGGCGCCGCCGCCGTAGCCGGCGAGCCAGGACACCTCGAGCGACAGTGGCTCGCCGCGCAGCTCGAAGCTCGCGCGGGCGAACGGCCGGAAGAGGATCTGCTCGCTCCCGCTCGTGGCCACCGGCTCGGGCTGCGCCTCGACGTCCTCGAGCTCCGCGAGGACGCGCGCCTGCGGGTCGTAGGGCCAGTACTCGAGGCCGCCGAACGACGCGCGGCCGACTGCAGGGAGCGGCGACTGTGGGTGCGTGCCGAACAACTCGTTCCGGGTATCGCGCCAGAGCTTCCACCCGGATTCGGGCGCCATCGTCCGAACGGCGGCGTAGAGGGCAAAGACGCGCCGCTTCCAGTCGAGCAGTGCCAGGGTGTCCACGGCAGTCACGGCCCGGCGAGCTCCCGCATCCGTTCGGCGGCGCGTCGCAGCGACGTTTCGTCGAAGAGGTACGGAGCCGCGTTCGCCACGTACTGGAACGGCCCGTTCAGGTCATCGCTGCCCGCGGCCGCGTTCACGAGGTAGCGCACCGGGATCTCGTGGCAGACGACGAGCGTGACGGGCTCGTCGCGCGCGAGCAGCCGCTCACAGGCTCCGGCGTAGCGAAGCGCGGCCTCGTCGAGGCTCTCGCCGCCGGGAAAGCGCTCGCGCCGGTTCGCATGCGCGGGCGTGGCTCGGTACGCGTCGAGCGACTCCCCCTCGAGCTCGCCGACGCGCACGTCGCCAAGCTCCTCGTCGACGAGGTGGGGCACGTCTCGGCCGCCGAGCGCGATGTTCGCCGTCTGGAGGGCGCGCGGGAAGGGAGAGACGGCGACGAGGTCGAGCGGCAGCGCGGCGAGCTGTCCTCCGAGCCGCTCCGCCTCCTCGATCCCCTGCTCCGAGAGGCCGCGGTCGAGCTCCGGGTCGCCGTTCACGACCTGGTCGACGTTGAACAACGATTGCCCGTGCCGCGCGACGAGGAAGAGGCGCATCGCGGGCAGCCTAGGCCGCGGTCGACCCCTTAGGCGAAACGTCCCGCACGCACGCCACCGGAGCCGACCGCATGCTCCCGCGCTGCTTTCCGTTCAGGCGCGCCCGAAACGCGACGAACCGCCCAGCAGGCGCTGGAGCGGTCCTCGCTTCGGGAACAGCCAGTGATCGGCCGCGGCGCCGACGGCCCAGACGACGACGGTCGCGCCGACGAGCGTCCAGAAGCCGTCGATGCGGAAGCCGCCGATGATCGCGTCGGTCAGCCAGAGGATGAACATCGCGACGAAGAACCAGGCGACCCCGAGTGTGAGGATCGCCAGCGGCAGCGTCAGCACCTTCAGCACCGGCTTCACGAACGACGCGAGCAGGCCGTAGACGAGTGCCGCGAGGATGAGCGTCCCGGCCGCGCCGCCGACGCTCACGCCGCTGAAGATCCAGGCCGCCACCGCGAGAGATGCCGCGTCGACGGCCCACGCGACGAGGATGCGGACGGCGAAGGGCATGCGGCGATCGTAACGCCAACCGCGACATCCGCCGGCCTCGTTTGGCAGCATCCCGCGACTCACAAATACAGGGGGATGACACAAGGGGGGAAGCCTATGAAGGCTTTTCTTGTCCCGCGCCGTCTGAGGGTCCTCGGCTTCGTCGCAGTGGCGATAGCTGCGGTGGTGAGTGTGTTCGCAGTCGGCGGTGCGTCCTCTCGGGCCGCCGAGAACGAGCCGCTCTGTGTGCAGCATCCTGCGCTGTGCGCGGAGTCGAACAACTCGTGGTCCTACGACGGCAGCACGTACACCTCCGGTCACGACGAGCCGTCGCTCTTGTTCTATTCGAACCAGCCCGGCTCGGGCAATTCGAACGAGTATCACCTCACCTTGCCGACCGACCCGCCCACGCCTCCCACTCCGGGTGGGGGCGGCACGACGTGGAACTTCCAGCTCCGGCCGACGTTCTGGCTCGGCATGGCCTTGTGCGACGACCAGAGCGCTCCGAATCCGGGTGTGGCTTGCCCGGCCGACAGCGACACCAACATCCACACGAGCACGGACCCCATGTCGCCCGACTACATCGGGAACACACCGGGCACCGCGTTCATGGAGATGCAGTTCTACCCGCCCGGCTGGGGCCCGATCAGCTGCACGGACGCGCACGGGAACCAGGACGGCAAATGGTGCTCGGCGCTGACGATCGACAGCGACCCGGTGAACCTGAACACCGGCGTGCCGAACAACGCTGCCTGTCAGGAATCCCAGGGGCCCGAACCGGTCAACTGGGCGGCCGTCACGAAAAGCGGTGTGCCGGCGGCACCCGCCAACCCGTTCACGCCGTTCAGCGAGCAGGCGGTCGTCACGGCCGACACGCTGGAGTACAACAACGGCGACCAGCTGGTCGTGGACATGCACGACACCGACGCCGGCTTCCAGGTCGTCATCCACGATCTGACAACGGGTGAGAGCGGCTCCATGACCGCCAGCACCGCCAACGGCTTCGGCCATGCCCTCTACGAGCCGAACGCCAACTCCTGCACGTTCCAGCCCTATGCCTTCCATCCGATGTACAGCACGTCGTCGCCCAACACGCGCGTCCTGTGGGCGGCCCACTCGTACAACGTCGCCTTCTCGGACGAGGTCGGCCACTTCGAGAACTGCACGAAGATCGACTCGAGCTTCAACTGCAACCCGGGGCATGGCGACAAGGAGCCGAAAGGCCCCAACCCCGGCGACAACCAGGGCTGCTTCCCGGCTCCGATCGTCAGTCCGACGGGCGCGACACTCGAGAGCAGTTTCATCGGGTGCGTGGCCTCGGACAATGACTTCGACGGCACCCCGTACACGGCGGGCGACTGGCCCGGCAGCTCGGGCGCGGTGGCGGGGGTCACCGTTCCGACGCCGGTCACGTTCAGCAGTCCGCTGTTCAGTGCGCCGGGAGCAGACACGTTCAACACCAACTACGACCAGGTGGCGTTCGAGGCCGACCTCCCGCGCGTCGAGGGAGCGGACTTCTCGAACAACAACAACTGCCAGCGCCACGTCAGCAACCCCGCGGACCCGAGTCCTGGGTCGGGGTGCGTCGATCCGCCGCACGGCGCGTCCATGTACCCGATGTACACGACCACGACGGACACGAACGGGGCGTGCCTCTGGCGGGAGGGCGGTAACTTCGGTACGACTCAGTTCGGGGGCAGCTCGACCTCCGAATACGGCGGCCTTCTGCTGTCGAACTATCCAGCCGCCGGTTCCAAGATCACCCAGCGGTTCAACAACTTCCGCAACGTGCTCGACACCAACCCATGCCCGATGGGCACGAGTTGATCGCTGGTTGACGCTCCGACCGAAGAGGGGTCGCCACGAGGCGGCCCCTCTTCTTTTCAGCTCGTTCTGGCGACGACCACGCGACGGACGTTCGACCAGCGCTCGTTGCAGTCCGGCAGGAAGCGCGGGCAGTCCGTGATGCCGCCGGTCTCGACCGCCTGCACCTGCACGAAGTACGTGCCGGGGCGAAGGGCTTCTCGGCTCCGCCAGCGGACGACGCCGTTCGCCGTCGCAGGAAGCTTGATGGTCTCGCGCACGCGGACATCCCTCTGCAGCAGCGCGCCTTCGACATTGACGGCACGTCGCGTGGCAACTATCAGCTCTGTCGGCCTCAGATCACCGACGGACAGCCTGAGCACGAGGTGACGATGGACGGCCGTTGCGGAACGGAGGATCGGCAGCCGGCCGGCGACCGCGGGCCCGACGACTCCCAGCACGGCCGTGACGATGACCCCGGCGAGCAGCTTCCTCGCCATGCCGGGAGGCTACCCGGCACAGGGCCGAGGCAATCCTTCGCCTCGGCCCTGCAGTTCCGGGGCCTCGCTCTACGAGCTCAGCAACGGCTCGCGCTTCGGCACCGAGGCCGTCTCCCTGCTGCGCAGGAAGAGCACGACGGAAGCCACGGCGATCCAGAGCAGCCAGACGATCATCGTGAAGAAGATGATCGAGAAGATCGCGGCCACGCCGGCGATGTAGCCGAACCAGCTGAGCCAGCGCGGGAGGATCCCGAAGCGCTTCGCGGCTGCCGACGTGGCGAAGATGAGCGCCGCGAGTGCAGCTCCTCCCGTGGTGACCAGCAGATACGAGGCATCGTTCGCGGCGTGGATGACGCCGCTGTAGACCTGGTGCTGGTACGTGTCGTCGCTCATCGTCTTGATCCCGTCGGCGAGCGCGATCCCTGCCATCCCGAGTGCGACGTAGACCGTGCCGCCGACGAGCACGACCGTCGAAAGGAACGTCCCCTGCTCCGCCGCCGCCTGCTCGCTCTCGCGTACGCGCTCGCGCAACGCCGCGACGAACCAGATCAGCGTGAACAGGCCGAGCCCCGTCAGGACCCAGCCGATGTTGACGTGCGTGCGATTGCTCCCGCTGCCGTACCAGGCGGCCATCTTCGCCGGCGACTTGTCCGTCGGTCCGTCGAAGAGCAGTAGCGCTCCCACCACCGCGAGCACGGCGAACACGAGCCCACCCAGGCCCGCCCAGACCCGCAAGCCACGACCTGCCATGAAACCCCTCCTCTAGAGATGGATGCACCGACCCCGCTCCTCGGCTTCCCGAGGAGCGCGGATCGCATTGTGTACCGATGAACTTTGCTTTGTCTAGGGCCGTGGACGTCGTCACGCAGGGCCGACCCCGGGTGTAAAATCCGCGGCTCGTCTGCGGCGTGAATCGCGATCCACGGAGGTGGAGATGAGCGATCTAATCGCAGTCGCGTATCCCGACAAGCAGACCGCTGAGACGGTCCGCGACCGGTTGATGCAGCTGACGAGCGAGCACGTGATCGAGCTCGAAGACGCTGTGGTGGTCGACCGCGACGAGGGTGGGAAGGTAAAGCTGCACCAGCTTCACAGCCCCGTCGCCGCGGCGCGGCAGGCGGCGCACTCTGGGGCGGGCTGATCGGCCTGCTGTTCCTCGCGCCGCTGCTCGGCGCTGCCATCGGCGCGGCTGCGGGCGGGGCTGCCGCCAGCTTCACCGACGTGGGCATCAGCGACCCGTTCATGAAGCAGCTCGGTCAAAAGCTTGCTCCCGGCGGCGCCGCGCTCATCGTTCTCGTGCGCCAGGTCACGGCGGACAAGGTGCTTCCCGAGATCGCCGGCTATGGCGGGGACGTGATTCAGACCTCGCTCGACGACGAGTCGGAGGAGCGCCTGCGCGAGGTGCTCGAGGCGCGTTCGACGGCTAGCCCGACCGGCTGAGCGCTCGAGGACGAGGGGCCCGGCGGTAGCGGCGCGATGAGCGGCGAGGTTTCCGCACCCGTCGTCGCAGAGATGGAAGAAGGCGAGAGGGAGACGAGGAGGTAGGGAGACGATCGTCGTAGGTGTCGACGGCTCGGAGGGAGGAACGGCAGCCCTCGAGTTCGCTGCAGAGGAGGCGGTGCTCCGCAAGGTCCCGCTCCGCATCGTGTCGGCCTGGGAGATGCCTACCGCGGCCTACAGCGACGGTTTCGGGCCGCCCTTGGATGCCACGACGTTGGACGCCTTTCGGGCTCGCGCGGAGCAGATCGCGGACGACGCGGCCGCGAAGGTGAAGAAGCGGCAGCCGTCGCTGGAGGTAGACGCGCTGACGGTGGCGGGGCAGCCGGCGGATGCGCTCCTCGAGCAGGGCGCCGGCGCGGACCTGATCGTGGTCGGCAGGCGAGGTCTGGGCGGATTCCGGAGCCTGCTGCTCGGATCGGTGAGCCAGCAGGTCGTCCACCACGCGACCTGTCCGGTCGTCGTCGTGCAGCAGCCGGCCACGGGCTGATCGGGCACCGGGTATGCGCCGCGCGAATATCGTCCCGGCGCTCGTCGGGCTCCTGCTCGCGGCGATCATCGGCGGTGTCGTGGGCGGCGTGATCGTCAGGGAGGCCTGGAGCTCGCCAAATCGGAATCCGGCGGCAACGGGAACCGCCTCGGGCAAAACGGCAGCGGCCTGCCGGGCCGCGAGCGTCGCGGACCGCGCGCTCCCGTCGGTGGTGACCGTGCAGGCCAGAGACGGTCAAGGGGGCGGCACCGGCTCCGGCGTGGTCATCCGGTCGGGCGGTTACGTCCTCACCAACAACCACGTCATCAGCGTCGCGGCGGGGGGTGGCACCGTCTCGATCCTGCGCAGCGACGGCGAGACGACCGACGCGACGATCGTCGGGAGAGACCCGCTCACCGACCTTGCCGTGCTCAAGGCCAAGGACACGTCCCATCTCCCGGTGATCGAGTTGGGCGAGTCGGGGGCGCTCCAGGTCGGGGAGCCCGTTGTCGCTCTCGGCTCCCCGCTGGGCCTGACCAGCACGGTGACGACCGGGATCGTGAGTGCCCTGGACCGGTACGTGCGTGTCCCGGCCGAGGGCGGCGGGGCTGCGCATCTCGTGGGCGCGATCCAGACTGACGCGTCGATCAACCCGGGGAACAGCGGCGGAGCTCTCGTCGACTGTCACGCGCGTCTCATCGGCATCAACACCGCGGGCGCAACGGTTCCGAGCAGCGGTGGCGGCGGCGGCAGCGGCGGAAGCATCGGCCTCGGCTTCTCGATCCCGGTCGACCTCGCCAAGGCAATCGCCGACGAGTTGATCGCCCAGGGCAGGGTCACGCGGCCGAGCTTCGGCATGCAACTCCAGCCGGTCTCCCAGGAGCTCGCGCGGGCCACCGGAGGATCCGTCGGGTTGTTCGTCGAGGCCGTGACTGCCGGAGGCCCTGCGGAAAAGGCCGGGCTGCGGCCGGGCGACCTCATCGTCGAGGTCGACGGGGAACCCGCCACGAGCGTCGACGCGCTGATCGTGAAGACGCTCACGATGCAGGCCGGAGACGTCGTCCACCTGAAGTACGAGCGCAATCGCGTCTCGCACACGGCTGCGCTCAGGCTGGCCGCCGGCTAGCTCAGCGCACCAGGCTGATCGGAAGCACGACCGACGAGGGATGCTCGGGGTCGTGGAGGATCTCCACGTCGACGGCGCGCAGCGCTTCGGCCTCCAGCGGGTGCTCCCCCGTGCCGGGGTTGCGCACGTAGCGTGGGTGTGCCCCCGAGGACACCTGCAG
>DASSVO010000069.1:0-20067 GCA_035706005.1 Gaiellaceae bacterium
GCATTCACGACGCGTGGAGTCGGCGCGGCACTCGTCCAGACGACGCCGCGTAGGACCCAGCTCTGGCGGACGACCGACGGCGGCGCAACGTGGCGAAACATCCCGATCACGGGGTGAAGCTGTGGGATGAACCACCTGAAAGGGGACGAGTGAAGCGGGGTCGCCGGAGGATGATCTCTCATGTTGAGCACGACCTGGTGAGCCCCGATGCGGCGGGGGCTCCCGGGAAAATCCCCTCGAAGCGCGGTAGCGGCCCCCAATCGGCGGGGCCGCTTCCGTTTTGGAGCTCCCGAGACCTGCGGTCTCGCTCGCTGGACAACGGAACTCCGCGGGCCGGAGAGCGCGGTCTCCGGCCCGCTCCCTGCTGTTTGGTTTGTCGATCCTTTGGGCGAGAGGCACCTCTCGTGCGCTCGTGCGCTCGTGCGCGGCAGAGGCCGGCGCGAGCGCGGTCCGGCCTCCGGCTAAGCCCGGCTACGCCGTCGCTTAGCCTCCGGCCAATGGGCGGGGTGTGATCCGAGCGGGTCACCAGTCGTCAGTGAGTTGCTCGGACTCCGTGACGTTCGCGTCCGCTTGCCTCCGTAGGGTGGGACTGTGGCGAAGACGGCGGCCGTTCAGTTCAGCTGCACCGAGTGCGGCTACAGCGCCGGCCGCTGGTTCGGCAAGTGCCCCGGGTGCTCGGCCTTCGGCACGCTCGTCGAGGAGCGCGTCGAAGCGGCGGCGGGAGCGAGCGGCGCGGCGGCGCGAGCTCCGCTCCGGCTCGTCGAGGTCGAGGTCGAGGAAGCCGCCCGGATCCCGACCGGGATCTCCGAGCTCGACCGCGTGCTCGGAGGTGGGATCGTGCCGGCCTCGCTCGTGCTGTTGGGCGGTGAGCCGGGCGTTGGCAAGTCGACTCTGCTCCTGATGGCGCTGCGGGCGATCGGCGAGACGCGGTCCTCCCTGCTCGTCACGGGCGAGGAGTCGGTCGCGCAGGTCAAGCTGCGCGCGGAACGGCTCGGGGGAGCGGGAAACGTCCAGATCCTCGCGGAAACCGAGCTCGAGACGGTCTGTGAAACGCTGCGCACCGAGCGGCCGGCGGTGTGCGTCGTCGATTCCGTCCAGACGCTGCACGCGGCGGATCTCGGGTCCGCTCCCGGATCCGTCGGACAGGTGCGCGAGGCCGCCGCGCGGCTGCTGCGCGTCGCGAAGGAGTACGACGTTGCGACGATCCTCGTCGGGCACGTGACGAAGGACGGCTCCGTCGCCGGGCCGCGGGTACTCGAGCATCTCGTCGACTGCGTGCTCCAATTCGAGGGCGATCGGTACCACGCCCACCGTGTCCTGCGAGCCGTGAAGAACCGCTTCGGCTCGACGAACGAACTCGGCGTGTTCGAGATGACCGGCGCCGGCCTCGCCGGCGTCGCCGACCCGTCGGAGGTCTTCGGCCGGACGGTGCCGGGCGAGCCGGGAGCCGCCGTCGCCTGCGCGCTCGAGGGGACGCGGCCCATCCTGCTCGAGATCCAGGCCCTCGTCGCCCAGAGCGAGCTCGCCATGCCGCGTCGCGTCGCCACCGGCATCGACCCCAAGCGGCTCGCGATGATCGTCGCCGTGCTCTCCCGCCACGCGCGAGTTCCGCTCGGGCAGGCGGACGTCTTCGTGAACGTCGCCGGCGGCGTACGGATCGACGAGCCGGGTGCCGACCTCGCCGTCGCCCTCGCGATCGCGTCCGCTGCCCGTCGCGTGCCGGTGAAGACCGGCGTCGCGGCGTTCGGGGAGATCGGCCTCACGGGCCGCCTCCGCACGGCCGCGCAGGCCGAGCGGAGGCTGGAGGAGTGCGGGAAGCTCGGGCTCTCCACGGTCCTGGCTCCGGCCGGGACGGCCGCCACTGGCAAAATCGAAGTCGAGGCCGCAGAGACGCTGCGGCAGGCGATCAAGGCGGGGCTGGATGGCGAGCGACCCGAAGGAGACGACTGAGCGCAAGTCCGATCGCCTCGGCGATCTCGGCTTCACGCGCATCCCTTCCGAGGAAGACCCGCGTCGCAATCCCGAGCTGCTCGCTGCAATCGCCAAGATCGCGCCCGGCACCGGTCTGCGCGAGGCCGTCGACGACGTCATCCGCTCCCACGAGGGGGCGCTCATCGTCGTCGGCGACCCGAGCGAGCTCTCGTTCCTCTACTCCGGCGGCATTCGGCTCGACGCGCCGTTCCGGCCGCAGCTCCTCTACGAGCTCGCCAAGATGGACGGCGCGATCATCGTCGACGAGGCGATCAAGCGGCTCGCGTGGGCGAACGTCCAGCTCATGCCCGACCCCACGATTCCGTCGAACGAGACAGGCACCCGCCACCGCACCGCCGAGCGTGTGGCGAAGCAGACCGGTGCGCTCGTCGTCTCGGTCTCCCAGCAGCGGGAGACCGTCACGATCTTCGTCGGGCCGGCGCGCTACCAGCTCGATCCGGTCGCGGACGTCCTGGCGAAGACGAACCAAGCGCTCGGCACGCTCGACACGTACGTGCAGAGGCTCGAGCAGGTCCTCACACGCCTGACGGCGCTCGAGTTCCAGAACGCGGTCGTGCTCGACGACGTGCTCGTCGTCCTCCAGCGGGCCGCGGTGATCTCGCGCATGGCTCAGCGTGTCACCCGTGACTGCGTCGAGCTCGGCAGCGAGGGCCGGCTGATCAGGCTCCAGCTCGAGGAGCTGGTCGGCAACGTCCCGGGTGACCGCGATGCGATCGTCCGCGACTATCACGTGCTCGGCGCCGGCGAGGAGGCAACGTCCGCGCTCGCCGACCTCGATGGCTTCAGGTACCAGGAGCTGCTCGAGTTCGGCAGGCTCGCGGAGGTCCTCGGCTACGAACGCAGCGTCAATCCGCTCGACCAGGCCGTAGCGCCGCGCGGCTACCGGACGCTTTCCCACATTCCGCGCCTGCCGGAGCCGCTCGTGCGCCGCGTCGTCTCCAACCTGGGGAGCCTCGACGCGGTCGTCCGGGCGTCGCAGCGCGAGCTCGAGTCGGTGGAGGGAGTGGGGGCGGTACGCGCCCGGGAGATCCGCGAGGGGCTGCGTCGCCTGCAGGAGCACAACCTCGTCGACCGCTATCTGCAGCTCTGACAGCGCGGTTTTGGCCCAGATTTGGCCCAGATTTGGCTCAGCCAGGCCGTTTCTGCTACACTGCCACCCTGTGGCCGGCGCAGAGGGGCGTGCCGGCTTTCTTAACGAAAGAGTGGCTTTCTAGCCAGGGGAGGTCGGGCTTGTACGACGTCGGCGACAAGGTGGTCTATCCCCACCACGGGGCGGGAACGGTCGTCAAGAAGGAGAAGCGCGAGGTTCTCGGCGAGCAGCGCGAGTATCTGACGATCAAGATCCTGCACAACGACATGACGGTGCAGGTCCCGTCCGAGAACTCCGAGAAGGTCGGCCTTCGGCGCGTGATCGGCGAGAAGGAGGTCGGCGTCGTCCTCAAGGCGCTCACGGGCGTCTCGACCGAGATGCCGAAGAACTGGAACCGTCGCTTCAAGCACAACCGCGACAAGATGAAGACCGGCGACATCCTCGAGCTCGCCGAGGTGGTCCGGAATCTCGCCCTCCGCGACCGCGAGAAGGGCCTGTCGACCGGCGAGAAGCAGATGTTCGTGAAGGCGAAGAAGATCCTCGCCTCCGAGCTGATGTACGCGAAGGACATGGACGAGGAGACCTGCGCGGACTGGCTCGAAGAGGTCCTCGCCTCCGACAGCCCGCCGAAGAAGAAGCCGGCGGCGAAGAAGAAGGCCGCCGCGGCGGCAACGGCCTAGCAGGGCCGGCCTTCCGGACATGTCGGTCTGGGCCATCCTCGTGGCCGCGGGGCGGGGGGAGCGGCTCGGGCTGGACCGGCCGAAGGCATTTGCGAAGCTCGGAGAGGAGCCGCTGCTCGCGGAGCCCCTGCGGCGACTGGACGCGTGCCCCTGGGTGGACGGAATCGTCCTCGTCGCGCCGCCGGGCTGGGAGGAACCTGCGATCCTGCTTGCGGAAGAGGAGGGCTGCGGCAAGGTGCGGGCATGCGTGGCAGGCGGCGAGACGCGGAGCGACTCCGTGCGGGAAGGTCTCGCGGAGGTTCCCGCCGACGTACTCGTCGTCCTCGTGCACGACGCGGCGCGGCCACTCCTGACGAACGAGGTGGTCGAGCGGGTGCTTGCGCCGCTCTCCGAGGGCTGGGAAGGCGTCGTGCCCGGTCTTCCCGTCGGCGACACGCTGAAGCGGGTCGGCTCCGACGGCGCTGTGCTGGAAACCGTGGCGCGTGACGGGCTCTGGGCGGTACAGACGCCCCAGGCGTACCCCGCGGACGTTCTGCGCCGTGCTCAGGCGAGCGGCACGGAGGCGACCGACTGCGCGGGCCTAGTGGAGGCCGTGGGTGGACGCGTCAAGGTCGTCGACGGCGATCCGCGACTGCTCAAGGTCACCTCGGCGGCGGACCTCGAGACGGTGGCGCGATGGCGCTGACCGTGCGGAATCTCCGCTGGCTCGGGGTCTCGGTGGAGGATCCGGCGACGGCAGCGGCCTTCTTTCGCATAACGCTCGGAATGCGCGCAGTGTTCGAGGAGGCGGACTCGATCGAGCTCGAGACGGAGGCCGGCGACCGCGTCCAGCTCTTCGGCCCCGGCAGCAGCTACTTCGAGCGCGCACAGCGCCCTTTCCCGCTGTTCGAGATCGACGACGCTCGGACGGCTCGGGAGGAACTTGCGCTGGGCGGCATCCAGGTCGGGCGTCTCGAGTCGGACGACGAGTGGGAATGGTTCGATGTGGTCGGGCCCGAGGGCCTGGTCTGCGAGCTCGGGAGCAGGCGATGAGCCGCCGAATCACCGCGGTCGTCTTCGACGTCGGCGAAACCCTCGTCGACGAGGCGGCGACACACGGGCGGTGGGAGGCGGAGGGAATCGCCGGCGGAGCGCCGTTCGAGGACCGCGATCTCCACCCCGACGCGCTCCCGTGCTTCGCTGCACTGCGCGGCGCCGGTCACCTGCTCGGCGCCGCGGGCAATATGCGAGCGATGCACGAGGACTTCCTCCGTGCGCACGTCGATTTCGTCGGATCGTCGGAGCGCTGGGACGTCTGGAAGCCGGCTGCGGGGTTCTTCGAACGGATCCGCGACCTGGCGGGCGTGCCCTCCGACGAGATCGCGTACGTCGGCGACCGCGTGGACAACGACGTTCTCCCCTCGCTGGCGGCCGGGATGGTCGCCGTTCACATCCGGCGCGGCGCGCACGCGCATGTCCCGCCGCCCGCCGGCGTGGCCAGCATCCTGTCCCTGGCGGAGCTCCCAGAGGCGCTGGCGCGTGCCTGAATACCGCGTCGGCACCGGCTTCGACGCGCACGCGCTGGAAGCCGGCGTCCCGCTCGTGCTCGGCGGCGTGCGGATCGACCACCCCCGCGGGCTTGCGGGCCACTCGGACGGTGACGTCCTCGCTCACGCGCTCACCGACGCGCTGCTCGGCGCCGCCGGGCTCGAGGACATCGGGGCGCTCTTCCCCTCGGGCGATGCCGCGCTCGCAGGCGCAGACTCGCTCGAGCTGCTCGCCCAGGCGTGGGAGCGCGTGCAAAGAGGCGGTTGGCGCCTCGCGAACGCCGACGTCGTCCTGGTCGGCGAGGAACCGCGCCTCGCGCCTCACCGGGTGGAGATGCGACGGCGTCTGGCCGCGGCCCTCGGGGCGGATCCGGAGCTCGTTGCCGTCCGCGCCACGACGACGGACGGCCTCGGGTTTCCCGGCCGCGGCGAAGGGCTCGCGGCGCAGGCCGTGGCGCTCCTCGTCCGATGAAGCTCGCTCTCGTCACCCATGCCGAACACCCGAAGCTGCGGGGCACGTTCCCGAGCATCTGGCCCGAGTTCATGTCGCACGATCCGGTCGTCCAGTCCTTCTGGCCACAGCTCTACGACCAGTACCCGGACTTCCAGCTCTGGGTCGTCGATCGTGAGTTCGGCCGGCGCCACACCGTCGGCTACGCCTGCAGCGTGCCCGTCGGCTGGAACGGGACGCCGTCGCCGCGCGGTATCGACTGGGCGTTGACCGACGGCGTGGAGGGGACGCCGACGACGCTGTGCGCGATCGTCGCGGGAGTGGTCCCGGAGTACCGCGGCTTCGGCATCGCCGAGGCGATCCTGCGGCGGCTTGCGGCGATCGGCGCGGGCCACGGGCTCGACGCGCTCGTGGCACCGGTGCGCCCGACCTGGAAGGAGCGCTATCCGCTCGTCGCGCTCGACCGCTACGCGAGCTGGCGGCGCGGCGACGGCCTCCCGTACGACCCCTGGCTACGCACGCACGAGCGGCTTGGCGGCGAGCTCCTGGCGACCGCGCCCCGTTCGATGACGATCTCGGGAACGCGCCAGGAGTGGGAGGAGTGGACGGAGATGGTGTTCCCCGAGGATGGCAACTATGTCGTCCCGGGCGCCCTCGTCCCGGTCCATTTCAAGAACGGCCGCGGCGTCTACGTCGAGCCCAACATCTGGGTCCGCCACGAGCTCTAGGTAGGTAGAGGAAGGAGGGCTAGCGCCGCTTTCTCTGCTTCTCGAGCTGGCGGCGCATCTGGCGGTTCGTGGCCTCCTCGGGCATCGCGCCCTGCTGGTCCTGCATCTCCAGCAGCGCCGCACGCTCCTCGCGCGTCAGGCGCGACATCACCTTCTGCGCCTGCTGCGGATCGTGGAGCTGCTTCGCGTGCGGCTCGAGCTTCCGCATCGCACTGGCCAGCTCGGGATTCGTGCGCTCCATCGCCGCGCGCTGCCCCTTCTCCAGCCAGCGCCGGAAGAGCGGCACCTTTGCGATCACGCCGACGAGCGGGCGCAGATAGCGACCGTTCTGGATCCGGGCGAGGACGCCGAGCACGCCGATGACCACGACCAGCGCGAGGATGATCCAGAGCGGGATCAGGAGCATGACGATGGAAGCGGCGAGCATCGGCCGGATGGTACCGCCGCTCAGTCCGGGAGGGACACGGTTTCGCCGTCGAAGCGCACGAGCCCGTCACGCGCGAGCGAGGCGACGGCCTCGACGTCCTCCGGCTGCGAGCCTCCGACGACGGCGCGCAGAGCCGTCGCCCGCCGCTGGCGGAACGAGCCCTCGAACGGCGCCTGGCGGCGGCTCGGCTCGAAACGGCTTCCGCGTGACGGGCAAGCAGCGGAGAGCGGGCACACGCGGCAGCGCGGCACGCGCGCGAGGCAGACCGTCTTGCCGAGATCCATGAGCGCCTGGGCCGCGGCAGGCGAGAAAGCGTGGCCCGTGCGTTCCGAGACTCGCCGCACGTTGACGTCGACCGGGAGGACCGGGCGGCCGAAGGCGAAGCACGCGATCGCATCGGCGGTGTAGCGGCCGACGCCGGGCAGCTCGGTCAGGTCTTGCGGCCAGCCGTGAGCCGCGACGTGTTGCGCCGCCCGGTGGAGGGACAGCGCACGCCGGTTGTACCCGAGGCCCTGCCATTCCCGGATGACGTCGCCGGCGGAGGCGGCGGCGAGCTCCTCGGTCGTCGGCCAGCGCTCGAGCCAGCGCTGCCAGCGCGGAAGGACGCGCTCGAGCTGGGTCTGCTGCGACATGACCTCGCTGACGAGGATCGCGTACGGATCGCGTGTCCTCCGCCAGGGCAGATCACGGCCGTGCTCGGCGAACCAGGTGAGTAGCAGCTCCTCCACGCCGCGACCGTAACGCGTCGGGCCGTTTGCCACGGCAGGCATCATCCGGCGGATGCGCCGCCTCCTCCTCGCCGCGGGCGTCCTGATCGTGCTCGCCGGCGCCGGGACGGCCTACTACGTGTCGAAGCACCGCTACGGCGGCAACGTCAGGGGGTCGTCGACGGAGTTCGACCCGGCCCGGACCGTCGCGCCGCCGCAGCCGGGGCCGCTCGTGTCGCCGCAGTTCGGCGGCGTTCCGCAACGCCTCCACGTAGGCGTGGGCCACGTCAGGCCGCCGTTCCGACTCGACTGGGTCTCGGGCGGGACCTCGCTCGTCGAGTTCCCGCCGGCGATCGCGTTCCGCTACCTGTACTACGCCGCGCTCAACGGGAACCTGGTCGCCGTCTCGACGCGGAACGGCCGCCGTCTGTGGACCGTCCACGTCGGCCGCTGCCAGGCCGCCTCGCCGGCCGTCGACCGGCTCGGCCGCGGGTCCGTGTACGAGACGTTCCTCAACCGGCACCCGTGCGGCAGGAATGCCGCGAAGAGGGGGGACGGCCAGCTCCTCGTGGTCGCGGCCGGCCCGTCGCACCAGCTCCGCTGGACCAAGCACCTCGGCGCGAGCGAGACGTCACCGTTGATCGTCGGCAACCGGATCTACGTCGGCGACGCCGAGGGAAACGTCTACTGCCTCCGCACCGTCGACGGCAAGGTGGTCTGGCACTTCCGCGCCGGCGGAGCCGTCAAGGGCGCGCTGGCCTACAACCAGGGGAACGTCTTCTTCGGCGCCTACGACGGTCGCCTCTACGCGCTGAGGGCGAGCGATGGCAAGCCGGTCTGGCGCGCGGATTCGGCGCGCGACTGGTTCGGGCATCACGGGACCTTCTATTCGACCCCGTCCGTCGCGTACTCACGTGTCTATCTCGGCTCCACCGACGGTCATGTCTACTCGTTCGGCGAGCAGAGCGGGAAGCTGCGCTGGAAGCACGGCACCGGCGGGTTCGTCTACGGCTCCCCGGCGGTCTGGCGAGGACGCGTCTTCGTCGGCTCCTACAGCCACTGGTTCTACGCCTTCGACGCGGCGACCGGCGACGTCCTCTGGAAGTTCCACGCGAACGGCCCGATCTCGGGGTCGGCGACCGTCGTCGACGGAATCGTCTACTTCGCGACCCTCGAGCGCCGCACGTACGGGCTCGACGCGCGTACGGGGAAGCAGCTGTGGACGTACCCCGACGGGGCGTTCACGCCTGTCGTGACGGACGGACGGCGCATCTACGTCGTCGGGTGGGGGAAGGTGTATGCGTTCAGTCCCCGTAACAGGTTGCACAACCCGAAAACGAGGTCATAGAAAAGAGGATGGCTGCGGACCAGATCGCGCTGGACCTGGACGGGAAGGTCGTCCGCGTACCCCGCGACGTGGTGAGCGGGCTCGCCGCCGCGGCTGCGACGCATGCGGGCATCTCCGCCCGCCACCGAGACCTCTCGCTGCTTCTTCACCGTGCGCTCGATCTGGGACACGCCTTCCTCGGCCAGGGCGAAGTGCGCGCGTTGTGCGCGGTGCTCGAGGAGGGGCAGCCACATCGTTTCGGCCCCGCCGGGGCCGAGCTCCTGCGGGCTGTCGCCTAACGCTTCCGGAGCAATGCGGCGCCCGTAGCGGCGGCGCCGACGCCGGCTGCGAGGGAGCCGGCCAGCCGTCGGTGCTTCGTGAGGCTCGTCTGGAAGCTGTGCGCGTGCGCCTTCTCGTCGAACGGCCCGTGGGCACCGCGGTCCTCGTCCCCGTCGACCGGATGGAAGAGGTTGTCGTGTTCCGGACCCCCGTTCAGCGACTGCTTCGTCATCTGCGAGCCGTAGCCGGTCTTGCCGAGGTACCAGTCCAGGAGCCACGGCGCGACACGCTCGCCGAGGACGTTGAGCACGGTCGGGAGACCGACGTAGATCTGACGCCGCCGGTGGTACGCGGCCCAGTGGATCGCGTCTGCGGCGATCTCCGGCTGGTAGATCGGCGGCACCGGCTGTGTCTGCTTCGGCAGCTTCGTCCGTCCCCAGGTGAACTGGGTCGTGTTGAAGCCGGCGAGGTGGACCATCGTGACGTGGACGTCCCAGCCGTGGTGGCGGATCTCCGTGATGACTGACTCGGTGAACCCCTTGCAGGCGTGCTTTGCGCCGCAGTACGGCGCCTGGAGCGGAATGCCGCGGAACGCGAGCGCGGAGCCGACCTGCACGATCGTGCCGCGATTGCGCTCGGACATGCGCTTGAGGGCGGCGCGCGTGCCCCAGACCATGCCGTGGTACGTGACCTCGGTCGCGCGCCGGTACTCGTCCGGCTCGACGTCGAGGAACTCCGCGTAGATCGTCGCCATCGCGTCGTTGACCCAGATGTCGATCGGGCCGAGCTCGCTCTCCGCGGCTTGCGCGGCGGCCTCGACCTGGTCGGCGTCCGCCACGTCGGTGGGGAGGACGAGGGCGCGACCCCCGCGCTCCTCGACCTCCCTCGCCGCGGCCTCGAGACCCGCGTTGCCGCGGGCGAGGAGGGCGATCTTCGCGCCGTCCTGCGCGAACCTGCGCGCTGTCGCGCGACCGACTCCGCCGGAGGCGCCTGTGATGACGACGACGTCGCTCATCTCTTCTCGATCTTCCGGCGCGCTCGAGATGCCAAACCTCCTAGCGGCCGAGAATCTCGACCGTATCGCCGTCGCTCAGCTCGTACTCCCTGCCGACCTGCTGTCCGTGGAAGCGCGCCGAAGGCCCCCAAACACGGGCGCCCGTGCAGCGGTCACGCAGCTCGTGGTGGATCGTGTCCGCGACGTCGAGAACCGTCGCCGGCGGCCGCAGCGCGACGGGGTCGCCGCCGTCGCGAAGATGGACGCGCACGAGCCCCGTCAACGCCCACAGCTCGTCGCGCAGCCGGTCGAGGCTCGCGTCGTCGAGGACGGACACGGGCACGACACGGAGCTCACGGTGCGTCGGCGGCTGCGCCTCGTCGCTCTTCGTGGCGGCGAGCAGCGAGGGCAGGTCGATCCCGGCCGCGGCGACCTCTCTGCGGATGGTCTCGAGCTCCTCGGCGGACCGGTCGCAGGCGTGGCACCAGAGAATGGCATCGGCGTTGCGGAGGACTCCGAGTAGGGCGCGGCCGCCTCCACGATCGTCTGCGGCTCCCTCGATCAGGCCCGGAATCTCCACGAGTTGGACGAGCACGCCGCCGAGGCGAGTCGTCGCCGCCACCGGCCGCGTCGTGGTGAACGCATAGTCGCCGGTGCGGATCTGGATCGCCGACAGCGCCTGCAGGAGCGACGACTTCCCCGCGTTCGGCGGACCGACGAGCGCGATCTGCGCAGCGCCCTCCCGGCGCACGGCGATCGAGTCGCGGTGCACGACCCGCTTCCGCGCGCGTGTCGCCGCCAGCTCACCCTCGACCCACTTGCGCAGGTCGGCGTACGGGCCGTTCCGGTAGCCGGGTAGCTCGGCGAGAATCGCGCGGAGCTCGCGGATCCGCTCGGTTCCGGCCTTGCCCGTGAGGCGGCGCTTGATCAGTTGCTGCTGGGTGCGATGTGGCATCGGCATCGCGACGTGGACCTCCGTTGTAGGGGCGGGATCGCGTCGCGTCCCGCCGCTTCCCTAGGACGCTGTGGTGGGAAGCGGCGGACTAGCCGTTTTGGCGGAGAACCGTTGCGCGCCAGGACTCCATCGCGAGGCGCAGCTTACACTCGCTCGCGTGCCGGTCAAAGTCCGTTTCGCGCCGAGCCCGACGGGCTCGCTCCATCTCGGGAACGCGCTGAGCGCCGTCGCCAACCGGCGGCTCGGCGATTGGATGCTGCTCCGGATCGACGACACCGATCCGGCGCGCAACGTCCGGGGCGGGGAGGAGGCGATCCTCCGGGATCTCGAGTGGCTCGACGTCGCCTGGGACGAAGGGCCGGTGCGCCAGAGCGAACGTGCGGAGCGCCATCGCGAGGTCGGAGCGCCTCTGGGCGATCGGTTCGACGGCCTCACGCTGCTCCGCGAAGACGGCTCCCCGACCTATCACCTCGCCTCCGTGGTCGACGACATCGACTTCGGCATCACGCACATCGTCCGCGGGAACGACCACCGTCCCAACGAGGCCCTCCACCGGCGCCTGTTCGAGGCTCTCGGCGCGACGCCGCCGGAGTTCGTCCATCACGGTCTGCTCCTCGGCCCCGACGGGCGGAAGCTCGCGAAGCGGGCGCCGGGCGGCTCGGTCGCGTCGCTCCGTGATGAGGGGATTCCCGCGGAAGCGGTGCGGGCGTATCTCGAGGAGCTGGGGCTGCCCCGGCATGACGTCAACCTCGACCTACCCAGGTTGCGGCGCCTCTCCATCGAGGCGCTCGCCGCTCTGAGTGACGAGGAGTTGGCGGAGCGCGTCGGGGTGCCTGTCTCGGTGGCGCCGGTCTTGCGCGGCGCGCGCGACCTCACGGAGGCCCGCGCCTACGCCGCCCTCGTGCTCGAGCCCGCGGACGCGGAGGTCGATTCGCCCGAGACCCTGGCACGCTTCCGCGAGCTCGTCGAGGCGGGCCTCGAGCCGCGGGCGATCGTGCGGGAGCTGAAGGCGGTCGGCGGCGACCTGAAGGCCGTACGGCTCGCACTGACCGGGCAGGCACGGGGGCCCGAGCTCGCGGCAGTCATCGCAGCGCTGCCTCGCGACGAGCTGCTCTCTAGGCTAGAGAGATGAGGCTCTACAACACGCTTTCGCGGCAAGTCGAGGAGCTGCCGCCGGCGCCCGGGCCGATCCGGATGTATTTCTGCGGCCCGACCGTGTACCAGCGCGCGCACATCGGCAACGCCCGGCCGTTCGCGATCGGCATGTGGCTGCGGGCCTGGCTGCGCCACCGCGGCTACGACGCGACGCTCGTCCACAACATCACCGACGTCAACGACAAGATCTACGACGCGGCTCCCGGCGCGAGCGCCGAGCTGGCCGAGCGCGCGACGCAGTGGTACCTCGAGGACACCGGCGACCTCGGTCTCGGTATGCCGGACGCGCTGCCGAAGGCCACCGACGCGGTCCCGTCGATCGTCGCCTTCATCGAGAAGCTCGTTGACGCCGGCAACGCCTACGAGGCGGACGGCGACGTCTACTTCAGCGTCTCGACCGATCCGGGCTACGGGCGCCTGTCGCGGCAGAAGGTCGAGAACATGGAGCCGGAGGAGGAGACCCCGCTCAAGCGGGCGCCCCAGGACTTCGCGCTCTGGAAGGCCACGAAGCCGGGCGAGGACACCTCCTGGGACTCGCCGTGGGGCGCCGGGCGCCCGGGCTGGCACATCGAGTGCTCGGTGATGGCGGAGGATGCGTTCGGGCCCGTGTTCGAGATCCACGGCGGCGGCCTCGACCTCGTCTTCCCGCATCACGAGAACGAGCTCGCGCAGTCGCTCGCCCTGGGTCACGATTTCGCGCGGATCTGGATGCACAACGGTCTGTTGACGCGAGCCGGCGAGAAGATGTCCAAGTCGCTCGGCAACGACATGACGATCCGCGGCGTGATCGACAGCTGGGGCCGAGAGGTCGCACTGATGCTCCTGCTCTCGGGCCAGTGGCGCAAGCCGCTCGACTTCAACCAGGTGACGCTCGAGCAGTCCGCCGCGCAGCTGGAGACGTTCCGCAACGTCTTCCGCTCACCGAGCGAGCCGGTGGGCGACTGGTCGGAGCTCGAGGCGGCGCTCGACGACGACTTCAACACGCCCGAGGCCCTCGCCGTGATGCACGGCTGGCGCGACCACGAGCTGCTGCGGCGGGCGTTCGGGATCTTCGGCCTCGAGTCGATCGCGGAGCTCGAGGAGGCGCCGGCGGAGGTTGCCGAGCTCGCGGAGCGGCGGCGCGAGGCGCGTGAAGCGAGGGACTTCTCGGGCGCCGACCGCCTGCGTGACGAGATCGCAGAGGCGGGCTGGGAGGTGCGCGACATCGCCGAGCCTCCCGGCTATCGGCTCGTCCGCCGTCAGTGACGCGCGAGCTCGTCTACGGACGGCGGCCGGTGCGGGAGGCGCTTCGCGGGCCGCGCGAGGTGCTCGAGCTCTGGGCGAGCGAGCGCACGATTCGCAGCGAAGCGTGGCTGAGAGACGTCGAGCGGCCGCGCGTCCACACGAAGCTCGAGCGAGACTTGTCGGAGGCCGCGGGCACCCGTGACCACCAGGGTGTTGTGGCGTGGTGCGAGCCCTTTCGCTACGCGGAGGCGTTCGAGCTCGCCGCCGGCCCGGCGCCGCTTCTCGCCTGCCTCGACCAGGTCAGCGATCCCCGCAACCTCGGCGCCGTGATCAGAAGCGCAGAAGGAGCCGGGGCGAGCGGCGTCGTCGTTCCGGCGCACGGATCGGCGCGAGTGACCGCCGCAGTCTGCCGTTCCTCCGCGGGAGCGGTCGAGCATCTCCCGGTCGCCGTCGTCCCCAACCTCGCCCGCTACCTCGCGGACATCAAGAGCGGCGACCTCTGGATTGCGGGAGCGAGCGGCGACACGGGGACGCCGATGTGGATGGCCGACCTCTCCGGCGGCATCGCGCTTGTCCTCGGCGCGGAGGGCAAGGGTCTGCGCCCGCTCGTCCGGCGCACCTGCGATCTCGAGGTCTCGATCCCCCAGCTCGGGCGGGTGGAGTCGCTCAACGTAAGCGTGGCCGCAGCGGTGCTGCTCTACGAGGCGCGGCGCCAGCGAGATGGCTGAGACGACCCTCTACCTCTTCGACGGCTTCAACCTCCTGCATGCGGGCGGCTTCGGCTCGCCGGAGGAGCTGCGCGACCTGCTCGCGAGCTGGGTCGCGGCGCAGGGCGCTCGCGGCGTGCTCGTCTTCGACGGGCAGGGGACGGACGAGCGCCACGGCGCGCTCGAGGTTCGCTGGGCGAAGGACGCGGACACGTTGCTCGAGCGGCTCGCAGCCGAGCACCGGAGCAGCGAGCAGGTCGCGATCGTTTCCTCCGACACCGCGGTTCGCGGCACGGCGGGAATCGAGGTGCGCAAGGTTGCCTCGCAGACGTTCCTCGCAGAGCTCGCGCGGCCCAGCCAGCCGCCCTCGACGCGAGGTGATCTCCGCGACCGGCTCGATCCGGAGACTCTGGCCAGGCTCGAGCGGTTACGTCGCGGTAACAGCTAGCGCGCGTTAGCGTCCTGGGTCCAGGACAAGCTGGGTCCAGAGCAATTGGACTTGTAAAATTTTGGACCCCTTGCTATCTTCGCCTCGACCACAGGGTGAGAGTTTCACCCTCCGCGACGCCGGGAGGCGCCATGGCTGCGCAGACTGCGACAGCACGTTCGCCGCAAAAAGCTCAACGAGAGCTGGAGGATCTCCAGCTTGTGCTCAAGGCGCGGAACGGAGACAGCGTCGCGATGGACGCCCTCATCCGCCGCTACACGGGCTTCGTCCGCCTGAAGGCGAGCTCGTATTTCCTCGCCGGCGGGGACAACGACGACCTCCTCCAGGAGGGGCTGATCGGGCTCTACAAGGCGGTTCGCGACTTCCGCACCGACAAGGAGACGTCGTTCCGCAGCTTTGCCGAGCTCTGCGTCACCCGGCAGATCATCACGGCGATCAAGACCGCGACGCGCTTCAAGCACGCGCCGCTCAACACCTACATCTCGTTCAGCCATACGCCGGCGGGCCAGGACGGCGAGGGCGAGTGCACGCTCGGCGACGCGTTGCCCGGCCCGGGGGTGCAGGAACCGCCGCTCGTCGTGATCTCGACCGAGGAGCTGCAGAGCCTCGTCTTCAACCTCGGCAGCGGGCTCTCGCCCCTCGAGGCGGACGCGCTGCGGCTCTACCTCGAGGGCTCGTCGTACGAGGACATGGCCGACGAGCTCGGCTGCGACACGAAGACGATCGACAACGCACTCCAGCGCGTCAAGCGAAAGATCCTCGCGCACCAGAAGGGCCGCGAAGTCCTTCTCTGAGGGGCGCTACGCTGGTCGCGCCTCGCCGGAGTAGCTCAGCTGGTAGAGCAAACGCCTTGTAAGCGTTAGGTCGTCGGTTCGAGTCCGACCTCCGGCTTTTTCTTTCAGCCTTGCTTTCGTCCGGCGGCTTCCACGAGCTTCGCCGGCGCGACCTCTGCATACGCGTCCTCGACGATCCCCGCGATCTCGTCGCGGTCGAAGCTGCGGTCGAGCCGGACCCCGATCCAGCCTCGGTGTCCGACGTACGGAGGGACGAAGAACCGCTCCGGATCCGCCTCGACGAGCGCCGCTTGCATCCCTGCGGGCGCGGCGCAAAGGAGCGCAAAGCGGCCGTCGCCGTGATGGCTGTCCCAGACGGTCGCAAAGGAGCGCTTCCCGCCGACGAAGAACGTGGGCTCGCCGTGTGACGGGCGCTCGCTCGCCTCCGGGAGTGCGAGGCAGATCTGCCGCACCGCCTCGAGGATCTGCTTCTTCGTCATGGCCGAGATCTTGCACCGCGATTCGCGGTGTCGAGCAGCGTGACGAGGACGCGCGGCAGCTCGTCGGCGAGACGCGCCTTGCGGACGTAGTCGTCGGCGCCGGCGCGGCGCATCTCGAGCACCCGCTCTTCGTAGTCGTGACCGCTCACGGCGACGATCGGCAGCTCCGGCGCGCTCGCGCGCAGGCATCGGGTCGCCTCGACGCCGTCCAGCACCGGCATCTCGATGTCCATCACGACGGCATCGGGGCTGCACTGCTCCGCGATTTGCACTGCCTCCCGCCCGTTGCAGGCGCGCCCGGCCAGGGCGAACCGCTCGTCCTGCTCGAGCACGAGCGCGATCTCGTCGAGGAACATCTCGTCGTCCTCGGCGACGAGGATCCGGAACGGTCGGGGCAGCTGAACCTCCTGCACGCGTCGATTGACGACCTACCCACCCGGCCCGGACGCTAAAGCCGCCTACGCGGCGAGTGCCTGCTCGAGGTCGGCCCAGAGCGTCTCGGGATCCTCGAGGCCGGCACTGACGCGCAGCAAGCCCGGCGGAACGCGGTCGCCTTCCCACCGACGACGACTCTCGATGAGGCTCGTGACGCCGCCGAGGGATGTCGCATTGACGAGCACGCGAGTCGAGGTCTCGACCTTCCGGGCCACTTCGCCGTCGGCGACGTCGAACGAGAGGAGGCCTCCGAGGCCGGGATAGCGGACGGTCTCGACCGCCGGGTGCGCCCGCAGCCGCTGGGCGAGGAGGGCGGCCGTCGCGGTCTGTCGCCGGACGCGCAGCTCGAGGGTCTTGAGGCCTCGCAGCAGGAGCCACGCGGGATCCGGAGCGGCGACGATCCCGGTGCGCCCCCGGAAGCTATGCAGCTCCTCCGCAACAGCGTCCTCGCGGCAGACGACCGCGCCGAGGAGCGTGTCGTCGTGGCCCGCGAGGTACTTCGTCGCGCTGTGGAGGACGAAGTCGGCGCCGTGCTCGAGCGGCCGCAGATGAACCGGTGTCGCGACGGTTGAGTCGACGACGACCGGCGCCGGATGAGCGACGGCTGCGCCGAGATCCGGCATCGTCAGGTATGGGTTCGAGGGCGCCTCGAGCCAGACGAGCTGGACGTCGTCGGGCGGAAGCCCCGTCTGGTCGAACTCGACGACGCGCAGGCCCCAGGGCGCCAGCGCCGCGAAGGTGACGCCGGTGCCGTAGTACCCGCCGCCGGCCAGCGCGATCGTGTCGCCCGGCTTCAACAGGGACAGGACGAGCGCCGTGGTCGCGCCGGCGCCCGACGGGAAGAGGATTGCCCTGCCTCCGTCGAGCCCTCCCAGGGCAGCTTCGGCGGCGGCGACGGTCGGGCTCCCGTAGCGCTGGTAGTAGAAATCGCCGTGCTCGCCGCGCTCGTCGTACGGCCAGAGGGTCGAGCGGTCCAGCGGCTCCATCGGCGTCGAGCCTATACGGGCTCGGGTTGGAGCTCGTCGAGGCGGCCCATCCGGGCCAGCGAGGGAAAGAGGCCGCGCCAGGCCCCGGCTACCCCGATCATCACCGCTCCGCCGGCGACGACTGCCGCCGCCGTTCCGATCAGCGAAGCGACGGCCCCGGACTCGAAGGCTCCGAGCTCGTTCGAGGCGCTGATGAAGACCCATTCGACCGCGCTCACGCGGCCCTGGAGCTCGGGCGGTGTCACGAGGAGGACGGTCGTCGAGCGGATGTTCATGCTGATCATGTCCGCGAAGCCGCTGACGGCGAGTGCCGCGAGCGAGAGAGGCAGCGAGCGCGACAGGCCGAACACGACCATCATCGCGCCGAACGCCGCCACGACCGTGAGCAAGGTCGGGCCGGCACGGTAGGGCAGCGGCCGTCGGGCGAGCAGCACGCCGGCCGCGAGCGCGCCGACGGACGGCGCAGCCCGCAGCGCGCCGAGGCCGACCGGGCCAACGTCGAGGATCGTCCGCGCGAATACAGGCGCGAGGGCGATCGAGTCGCCGAGGAGCACGGCGAAAAGGTCGAGCGAGATCGCGCCGAGCAGCATCCGCGTGCGCACGATGAAGCCGATCCCGGCCGAGAGGCTCTGCCAGCTCAGCTCGGTCGCCGGGGCGACGGCGACGCGCGCCGTGACGCCGAGGATCGTGATGCAGGCGAGCAGGGATAGGGCGGCCGCAGTGATGTAGACCGCCACCGGCTCCACGGCGAAGATCACGCCGCCCAGCGCAGGCCCGACGACGATCCCGGCCTGGTTCGCCACGCTCCGCAGCGCGACCGCGCCGGGCAGGAGATCCGGGGGCACGATCTCCGGGGTGAGCGCGCGACCGGCCGGGTTCGTTACCGCCGAGGCGATGCCCGCGGCAACGGCGATCGCGAGGAACGGCCACAACCTGTCGGCGCCGGCGAGCGTGACCACCGCGAGCACCGCCGCGATCGCCACCTGGACGCCGAGCCCGACCGCGACGACCAGCCGACGCTCGACGCGATCGGCCAGCTGGCCGGCCGGCAGCGCGAGGATCGGCAACGGCACGAACTCCGCGAGCCCGACGAGCCCGAGGTCGAGGGGATCGCGGTGGATCGAGTAGACCTGCCAGCCGATCGCGACGACGAGCATCTGCAGCGCGAACCCGTTTGCGAGCGACGAGACCCAGAGCAGCGCAAAGTCGCGCAGCCGCAGCGCAGGAGGGAGCCGGTGCCTCACGGGCGCGAACGTTAGGCTCCGCGACGGTGGCCGAGGGGCACGAAACGACGGCGGGCAAGCTCGAGTGGCTGCAGGAGCTGCGCGAAAAGGCGCTCCACGCCGGGAGTGAGAAGGCCGTCGCCCGGCGCCGCGAGGAGGGGAGGCTCCTCGCCCGCGAGCGCGCGGAGAAGCTGTGCGATCCGGGGTCGTTCGTCGAGCTCGACCGCTACGTCCGGCACCGGGAATCGAACTTCGGGATGATGGATCGCCGCCCGTACGGCGACGCGGTCGTCACGGGCTACGGAACTGTCTTCGGCCGCCGCGTCTTCGTCTTCTCGCAGGACTTCACCGTCTTCGGCGGTTCCCTGTGCGAGGTCTTCGCCGAGAAGATCTGCAAGGTCATGGACCTGGCCGTCAAGTACGGCTGCCCCGTCATCGGGATCAACGACTCCGGCGGCGCGCGGATCCAGGAAGGCGTCGTCTCGCTCGCCGGCTACGCCGAGATCTTCTGGCGCAACGTCCAGGCCTCAGGCGTGATCCCGCAGATCTCGCTCGTGATGGGCCCCTGCGCGGGCGGCGCCGTCTACTCGCCCGCGATGACCGATTTCGTCTTCATGGTCGAGGGCTCGTCGTACATGTTCATCACCGGCCCCGACGTCGTGAAGACGGTGACCGGGGAGGAGGTGACGTTCGAAGAGCTCGGCGGCGCGGCGACGCACGCGTCGAAGTCGGGCGTCGCGCAGTTCACGGCGCCGGATGAGGAGACGTGCCTCGAGGACGCGCGCTACCTGCTCTCGTTCGTGCCGCAGAACAACGCCGAGCGGCCGGAGTGGAGCGCACCCACCGACCCGGTCGACCGCGAGGACGCGGAGCTCGACACGCTCGTTCCCGACAACCCGAACAAGCCGTACGACATGCACGACGTGATCCGCCGGGTCGTGGACGACGGCGAGTTCCTCGAGGTGAGCGAGCGCTGGGCGGAGAACATCGTGTGCGGCTTCGCGCGGCTCGGCGGCCATCCGGTCGGCGTCGTCGGCAACCAGCCGCGCTCGCTTGCCGGCGTCCTCGACATCGACGCCTCGAACAAGGCCGCCCGCTTCGTTCGCACGTGCGACGCGTTCAACGTCCCGCTCGTGACCTTCGTCGACGTCCCGGGGTTCCTGCCTGGGACGGCGCAGGAGTGGGGCGGCATCATCCGTCACGGCGCCAAGCTGCTCTATGCGTACTGCGAGGCGACGGTGCCGAAGCTCACGGTCATCACGCGCAAGGCCTACGGCGGCGCGTACGACGTCATGAGCTCGAAGCACATCCGCGCCGACTTCAACTTCGCCTGGCCGACGGCCGAGGTCGCGGTGATGGGGCCGGAGGGCGCGGTCAACATCATCTACCGCGACCGGCCCGAGGAGGAGCGCCCGGAGCTGATCGCGGACTACAAGGAGAAGTTCGCCAACCCGTACAGC
>DASSVO010000070.1:0-15665 GCA_035706005.1 Gaiellaceae bacterium
CGCGGAGGAGGCGCGGCCGGCGCAGCGCGAGCTCGACGTCCGAGAAGCGGCCGGCGGAGCCGGAGCCGTGCAGCGTCACGACGAACGGCCTGCCGCCGAAGCGAGCGACCGCCGCGGTGAGGAGCCAGTGGGCGTGGACGATGTCCGCACGGCGCGCCGCACGCCGCAGGGCCCACCACATCGAGAGGAGCAGGAGCGGCGCCGCCCACGGTCGGCGGCGCAGGTTCGCCGCCATCCCGCCGCCGTACGCGAGCCCGAAGTCGCGATACCCGGAGCCGGGCGCGAGCACCTCCACCTCCACCCCGCGCTCCCGCAGCCGTTCGACGGCGTCGGCGACGAAGCGGCCCGCGAACTCCCGCTCGGTACGCGGCCACGAGGTCGTGAGGACGACGACCCGCACCTATGCGCCGGGCTGTCCGCGCGCGCGTCCGCCGAACACGGCGGGCAGGGCCAGCGCGAAGGCGATGAAGGCGTAGAAGTAATAGAACTGCATCGTCAGGTAGAAGAAGTTGGCGGCGATCGTCCCCACGAGGGCCGCCGTCATCCCGTACGCGAGCGGCCGCACGTGCGGGCCCTCCACGTCGCCGATCCGGTCCAGCAGCCGCCCGAGTCGCCGGGCAGCGTGGAGCCGCACGAAGATGTAGCGGAGGAAGACGATCCAGAGGACGAGCCCGATCAGGCCCGACTCGACCACGACGGCGACCCAGTACGAGTGGGCGCCGAAGTTCGACTTCCCGGTCACGAACTCGTAGTAGACGGAGAAGTTGTTGTTGCCGAGGCCGAGCAGCGGGTGCATGTGCAGGACCTGGCCGATGAAGTCGTAGACGGCGAAGTGGGCGGTCGTCGAGCGGCCGCTCGTCGAGAGGCGCTGGCCGAGGAACGTCTCGAAGAAGTGGGGCCGCGCGTAGAGCGCACCGAGGAGCACGATCACCAGGGCGCCGAGCGGATAGAGGAACTGCCTCGAGACGAAGAAGCGCCGGTACGGCAGCACGAGCACGAGCGCGCCCGCGATCAGCCCGACGCCGCCGCTGCGGGAGAACGTCGCGATGTCCACGAGCAGGAGGAAGGCGAGCACCACGGCGAGGGGCAGCTTGAGCCGGTGCCGGCGCTCGAGCCGCAGGTACACGGGCGTCAGCGCGAGCAGCGGGATCACGAGCATCACGCCGAAGTGATTCGGATCGCCGGTGAGGGCGTTCACGCGGTAGATGTTCTGCCCGCCGATGATGCCGAAGACGCTTATCCGGCTGGCACCGCCGGTCAGCGGCACGAGGATCAGGTTGTCGAGGTTGCGGCCGACGAGCGCGGCGCCGAGCTCGAGGATCCCGTAGACGGCGTTCGCGACGAAGCCCACCGTGAACCAGCCGAGGGCGCGCCAGAAGAAGCGTTCGCCGCGCTGCGCGAGGTAGCCGATCGCCGCGACGACGAAGGCGTAGTGGATGACGAACTTCACCATCCCCTTCGTGAACTGGGTGAGCCCCTGCTTCGTCTCGATGTTCCAGAAGCCGGCGAGATAGACGAGCGCGAAGGCCGCGAAGAAGGCCAGCACGATCGCGCTCGTTCGCGGCAGCGGGCGACGCTCGGTCGCCACGTACGCGACCAGGAAGAGGATCGTCGTGATGTCGTTGATCCCGATCTGACCGGCGAAGCTCCAATGCACCTTCTCGAAGGTGGCGACGAAGAGGGAGGCGAAGAAGAGCCCCGTCACGATGCGCTCGCGGGTGCGCAGCACGACGACGGTACGGCCGGCGGTCAGGGCGGCGGCCGTCACGCGACGCTCCGCAGCACGTCGGCCAGCTCTTCCACGCGGGCGCCGCGCGAGAGCCGCTCGCGCCAGTCGGCGGAGAGCGGCGTGCCGTTGAGCCGTCCTTCCCGCCAGCGACGATGGAGGTCGAGCAGCGCCTGCCGCATCGCCTCGACGTCGTCCGAGTCGACCACGACCCCGGCGCCCGTGTCCCGCACGAGCTCGGCGGCGGCGCCGTCGGGCGGCACGGCGGCGAGGATCGGCCGCTCGGCCGCCAGGTACTCGTAGATCTTCCCGGTCACGACCCCGCGGCCGCGGCCGCCGGACTGCGGGATCAAGAGGAGCAACGCCTCGGAGTCGCGTTGCAGCTCGAGCGACCGGCGCCTGGAGACGTCGCCGAGCAGCTCGACTCGGTCGCCGAGGCCGAGCGACTCCGCATACTCGCGGTCGGCGGCGCGGAAGTCGCCGGCGAAACGGGCGACGACGTCGTCGAGGCCGGACTCCGCGAGCGCGCGGAAGAACGGCTTCGGGTCGCGCTTACCGTGGAAGTGGCCGGCGTGCGTGATCCGGAGCCTGTCGCTCCGGTGGTGCTCGAGGCCGGCGAAGTCGTCGAAGTCGCAGCCGTTGGCGATGGTGACGACCTTGCCCATCGGGTTGCGGGCGCGCATCTCCTCGGCGATCGCGTCGGAGGCCGCGACGATCGCGTCCGCCTTCGACGCGACGAGTCGCGCGACGCCTCCGACGGCCCCCTCCTTGATCCGTGCGAGCTGCGACTCGTAGCCGCGGCGGTGAGGATGGGAGGTGAGCGGATCGCGCAGGTCGGCGACCCAGGCCGCGCCGGTCGTCCGCTTGACAGCCGCGCCGAGAAGGTGGAGAGACGGGGGCGGTGAGGTCGTGAGCACGACGTCGATCCCCTCGCGGCGCACGAGCCGGATCGCGAACGGCAGCGCGACGGTGCTCCAGGGCACGTTCTCGTCGGGGACGAGCAGCCGGCGCCCGATCAGCCCCGCCTGCGTCCCGACGCGTGCGAGCCCCTGCTTCGCCTGGAGCCGCTCCGCCGGACGACCGGAGCGCGGACCGACGTAGCGCACACGATGGATCCACGCCTGCGTCGGCAGCTCGAGCTCCGCGTCCCCAGCCGCGGCCCCCGGTAGCTCGGGCGCGAGCACATGGGTCTCGATCCCGAGTGCCGGCAGGTGGCTCGCGAACTTGAGCGGCCGCTGGACGCCGCCTCCGCCGCCGGGCGGGAAGTGGCGCGTCACGAGCAGGACCTTCACCGCGCCAACGGTACTGCCGTGCGGAAGACGACGAACCGGCTGTCCTCGTAGACGGGATGAAGTCCTTGCCGCTCGATCGCGTGCACAGGCCCCTGGCGGGTGAGGACGATCCATTGCGCCCTCCAGCGCTGTGCAACCTCGAGCGTCGGATCCACGAAGAGGAACCGGAGCACGGCGAGCTTCCGCTTGCGCAGCTCGTTCGGGTGCGTGTTCGCGGCGTGCGTGGGCGGCACGGCGACGACGTAGACCGGCGCGAAGCCCGTTGCCCTGTAGCTCGTCCCCATGTCCGCGAGGACCACCGAGCGCGCCGGAACGTCGTCCTGCAGGAAGCGGATCAGCCCGGGAGTCAGCGCGTTGCGGTCGCGCGGAGTCTGCGGCGACCAGTGCGAGAACCCGTGCACGGTGACCGGCAGCACGAAGAGGGAGACGGCCAGCGCGGTCGTGATCCCCCGCCGGCGGGCGGGCGCCGGCGCGCGGTCGCGGCGCAGCCACGCGAGGTATGCGCCGATCACGAGCGCGGCGATGCCGCCGTAGAGCGCGATCCACGGGACGACCGCCGGCGCCGTGCGGTGGGCGCGGAGCCCGAAGTCCCCGGCGTACGCGACCTGGAGCCAGATTCCCGCCGCCAGGCCGCCCGCGAGAGCGAGCGTCCGGGAGAAGCGGCTGACGAGCGCGGCCCCGCCGGCGAGGGCTACCGCGAAGGGGATGAAGCCGGACGCACGCCGCGCCTGCGAGAGGGAGACGGCATCCGCGAAGTGAGGGAAGACGAGCGGCCACAGCTCGAGGCCGAGCACAGCGACGGCGCCGCCGAGCACGAGGGCGCTCCAGCGCCGCCGCCGCGCGAAGAGCGCGAGCGGCACGAGGAGCAGGGCGGCAACCGCGATCGATCCGTTCCGGTCGATGCGGGCGGGCGCGAGGCTGTAGCGCGAGAGCGAATGGACGACGAGGTCGTGCCGGTAGTGGTGGAGATTGGCTCTGAGCTGCTCCGGCCCGGGCGACACCGGGATCGTCTGCTGAACGACCGGCTCCAGCCAGAGGAAGGCGAGCGTCATCGGCAGCCCGAAGACGACGAACGCGAGCACGCCGTTCCGCAGATCGGTGCCGCGCGTAAGGAGGGCGCGCGCGATGACGAACGCTCCCAGCGGAATCGCGAGGAACAGCGCGTACGTCGGATGGACGAGGGCAAGCGACGCCGCGGTTGCAGCGAGGAAGATCCCGACCGGGCGGGTCGGCTTCCGCACGAAATGGAAGAAGAAGGCGACCGCGGCCGGCACGAGGAGCTGCGTCGCGACGGTCGACGGCTCCCAGAGGAACGGGTAGACGCCCGCGTGACCCGGTGCGAACGCCTTGATGGAGAGCTGTCCGAGCACGACCGCGAACGCGAGGCCCGTCGAACGGAAGATCGCCCAGCCCATCTCGAACGTGAGCAGCAGCGCCAGGGGCACCAGCAAGCTCGACTCGTGGGCGGCCACACTCGTCGGGTCGACTCCGGCGAGCCGCGCCACCAGTGCGAGCCAGGCATGCCAGAGCGGGAAGGCGTAGCCGGGATGGAGCCCGCCGTGCGCGAACTCGCCCACGTCGTGGAGCGACAGCGACCCGAGCGAGTCGAGCTTGCGGATCCGGCCGAGGTGGAAGAAGGCGTCGCCGGTGAAGGCGCCCTGCACGAACCAGACGCCGATTCCGAGCCCGAGACCGGCGAGGGCGAGGACGCCACGCATGAAACGCGCCGTCCCCGGCAGCCTGACGCCCTGCATCTGCCGACCGGTCAGCGACCAGGCGAAGGCGAGCGCGCCCACGGCGAGCAGGAAGGCAAGCGCCACGTCGAGCGAGCCGCCGACGGCGAACGTCAGCGCGAGCCCTGCGCCGACGAGCGTGACCGAGGCCGCGAACGCGGCCGAGGCGCTCCGCTGCCCCAGACACCGCGCGACGAACGTCCCCGGCAGCAACACGACGAGCGTCGCTGCCGCGAGCCGCACCCAGAGCCCGAAGCCGGTCTCGGGCAGGAGACGCGCGATTCCGAGCAGCGCGGCCGCGGCCGCGGGAGTCACGAGCCGCCACAGGACGCCGGCCTGGATCGTCCTCGGCTTCCCCACCTCGGCCGCGGCCGGAAGCGCGAACCAGTTCATCGCACCGCTCCGGACACTGCACGGGGCCGCAGCCCTTCCCACGCGACGATCACCGCTCCCGGCAGGGAGACCGCGATCGTGACGACGAAGAAGAGGAAACCGGCCGAGAAGGCGCGGTCGGCGGAGACGCCGAGGGCACCGAGGAAGCTCACGAAGAAGGATTCCCGGACGGCGAGCCCGTTGACGGTGAACGGCACGAGCATGACGAGGAAGAGCAGCGGACCCATCACGTAGTACGGCCGCGGCGAGAGGTCGATGCCGACCGCCTTGCCCGCGCACCAGATGGCGAGCACGCGCGCCGCCTGCACGACCACAGTGAGCGCGAACGCCCAGCTCAGCAGCCGGAGCCTCGCGCGATAGGCGTGGAGTGCGAGGTACACGTCCCGCAGGAGCGATTCGACGCGCAGCCGATGGAGGACGGGGCGCATCCGGTGCAGGAGCGGGTGCAGGCGGGTCGAGAAGAGGACGATCGCGGCGATCGCGGTCAGGACGATGAAGGCGAGCTCGACCCAGGCGTAGCCGCCGATGGAGTAGCGGCCGACCGCGAGCGCGAAGCCCGCCGCGGCGAGGACGAGCGTCGCGGCGCCGCCTAGCGCCCGCTCGAGCAGCACGGTCCCCGCCACGGGCCCGCGCAGGCCGGTGTGGCGGCGCGCCGTTTCGTAGATCCGCGAGGCGTCGCCGCCGAGCGAGGTCGGGAGCACCTGGCCTGCGGCGTACGCGACGAAGGAGGTCCGCACGAGCCAGCCGAGACGCTCCTCCACGCCGCTCGAGGCGAGCAGTCTCTGCCAGCGCCAGCAGAGAGGCCAGACCGAGAGGATCCAGATCGCCCACGAGGCGAGCCACCAGCCGACGCTCGCGTGGGCGAGGACGTGTCCCGTCCGACCGAGGTCGATCCGCCAGAGGATGTACGCGGTGGCGAGCCCGGTGATGACGAGCGTCCCGCCCGCGCGCAGCATGCGAGAACGGCTCACGCTGTAACCACCACCTTCACCCGACCGCGAGTGTAGTGGGCAAGGTCGCCGACGCTGCACGTCGGCGAGCTTGGATGAGGAACTCCGCCTCCGGGAGAGCGCGGTCTCCCGGGGCTCCCTGGTTGTGGTTCGAGCGACAGGCCCGAAGTAGCATCGGCTCGTGGCCCGCCCCATCACCATCCTCATCACCGCGTGCGGCGCGCCCGGGGCGGCCCGGTTGCTGCGGGCCCTGCGGGAGAACGGGGAGCGGGAGGTGCGGCTCGTCGGCGTGGACGTGTCCGAGCGGGCGATCGGCCGCCACATCTGCGACGCGTTCCACGTCGTTCCGCCGGGTGCGGACCCGTCGTTTCCCGACGAGTTGCTCACGCTCGTCGAGCAGGAGGGTGTCGACGTCGTCCTGCCGGAGTCGTCACACGACCTCCACCGCCTCTCGGTCCGCCGCGGCGAGTTCCCCGTACCGGTCATGGTCTGCGGCGCCGAGGCGGCGCGGCGCGCCAACAGCAAGGCCGAGACGTTCGAGACGCTGCACCGGATCGGTGTCGGCGCGCCGGACTTTCGGCGCGTCGCAGGCGCCGCCGGCGTCGAGGCGGCGGCGCGCGAGCTCGGCTATCCGGACCGGCCTGTCTGCTTCAAGCCCGCCTTCTCCACGGGCTCGCGGGGGTTCCGCGTGCTCGACGCGAGCGTCGACCGAACGCACCAGCTCCTTCACGAGCGCCCCGGCGCACTCGCGATGCGTCTCGAGGAGGCCGTGGAGCTCCTTCCCGCTGACGGCCTCGACCTGCTCGTGATGGAGCTCCTCACCGAGCCCGAGCGGACCGTCGACGGGATCGCCGACGGTCGCGACATCGTCCTTCAGGCGACACGGACTCGTGAGTCGGTGCGCTGCGGCCTGGGTATGTACTTCGTCACGCTCGACGCGCCGGAGCTCGTCGAGGCGTCGGCGCGGGTCGTCGAGGAGTTCGGGCTCGAGTGGTTCTTCAGCATCCAGTTCATGGGCGAGAAGGTGATCGAGATCAACCCCCGTATCTCGACGATGATGATCCAGGAGGACTTCAACCTCCCGTGGCTCGCGGTCAAGCGGGCGCTCGGTGAGGCCTCCGACGACGAGCTGCGGGCGCTGCAGGATCGCGTACGGCCCGGGCATACCGTGCTTCGTTTCTTCGATCAGGTGGAATTCGATCCCCGATGACCGACACAGTGGACTGGGACTCCCTCGAGCGGACGCTGGCGGCCGCGTGCGACGGTGCGCCGGACGACGAAACCGCCGAGCAGGCCGTGCGGGCCGCGGAGCTCGTGGCCGCGACGTCCGGCGAGCCGGCAGACGAGCTCTCACCCGCAGATCGCGCGTGGGCCGAGGGGCACGGCATCCCCTCCGAGGAGCTGCTCGATCTCGCCTGCCGCTCGATGAAATGCGTCGCGTCGCTCTCCGACGACTGGCACGACCGGCTCAACGACCTCCGCTTCCGCCTCGGCGACGTCGCGGCCGCCTAGCGCGCGAGGGTCAGCTCGAAGAAGAGGACGCCCTCGATCGGGTTGTCGTTGTAGCGGTCGATCGGCCGGAAGCCGAGCGAAAGGTAGAGCGCTCGCGCGGCGTCCATCGCCGGCAGGGTGTCGAGTCGCATCGCCGCGTAGCCGAGCTCGCGCGCGCGTGCGATGGACGCCTCGACGAGCGCGCGGCCGGTGCCCGACCCGCGCGCGCCGGGACGGACGTACAGCCGCTTCATCTCGCACGCCTCGTCCGACAGCCGCTTCAAGGCCACGCAGCCGACGGCGCTTTCCTCGATGCGGGCGAGAAGCAGGGCCTCGTACCCGCCCGGAAGCGCGGCAAGCTCGTGGTCGAAGCCTCCGGGAAACCAGCCCTCCCGGCCGAGCCACGCGAAGTACTCGCCGAAGAGCGCGCGGAGCCCGACGGCGTCGTCGGCGCCGGCGTCGGAGATCAGCGGAGCGCCCGCAGCTCCTCCACGTCGTCGGCGCTCGGCTCCCAGGCGCCGGCCGCGACGTTCGCGCGCACCTGCTCCGGCTTCGTCGCCCCCGCGATCACGCAGGTCACGGCCGGGCTCGCGAGCAGGCCGCCGACGGCGACGTCGAGCAGCGACACGCCCCGCTCGTCCGCGTAGTGCCGCAACGCCTCGACGCGATCCCACCGCTCGTCCGCGATCTCGCGTCCGGCGAGCCTTCCCTCGGTTACGACCTCGCCGCGCCGGTACTTGCCCGTGAGGAGCCCGCTCGCGAGCGGGAAGTGCGGCGGGAAGCCGATCCCGGCCGCCTCGCACGCGGGCAGCACCTCGTCCTCCACCTCGCGCTCGAGGAGCGAGTACTCGTTCTGGGCCGAGACGAAGCGGTGGAAGCCCGCGCTGCGTGAGACCTCCTCGGCCGCTCCGATCTCCCTGGCGGAGAAGTTGGAGGACCCGATCCAGCGCACCTTGCCCTCGTCGACGAGGTCGTCGAGCGCGCCGAGCGTCTCCTCGATCGGCGTCCCCGGATCGGGCTCGTGCATCTGGTAGACGTCGATCACGTCGGTGCGAAGACGCCGGAGCGAGCTCTCCACCGCCCACCGGATGTACTCGGGGTTGCCGCGCCGCTCCTCGGGCCGCTCGCCCATCGGCTTCCCGAACTTCGTCGCGACCAGGACACGGTCGCGGCGGCCCTCGAGCGCCCGGCCGATGTACTCCTCGCTCAGTCCCTGTCCGTACGTGTCGGACGTGTCGAACAGGGTCACCCCGGAGTCGAGCGCGGCGTCGATCACCGCGAGCGTCTGCTCGTAGTCGCAGCGGCGGCCGAAGTTGTTCGTGCCGAGTCCGACGACCGAGACCTCCGGCCCGCCGTCGCCGAGGAAGCGCGTGCGCATCCGCTCGACGCTACTCCATGCGGTCCGGGCTGAGCCGCTGCGTACGATTCGCCGCCGATGATGGAGGGGCACCGGTTCGTCTTCCTCGCGGGCTTGCACCGCAGCGGCACGACGCTGCTCGCACGGCTGCTCGCCGCGCACCCGGAGGTGAGCGGGTTCTCGGACACCGGAGCCCCGGCCGACGAGGGCCAGCACCTCCAGTCGGTCTATCCCAGCGACCACGAGTACGGCCGCCCCGGGCGCTTCGGGTTCGCCCCGGAGATGCACCTGACCGAGGAGTCGCCGCTCGTGTCGGAGGAGAACGCGCGGGCGCTGTTCGAGGAGTGGTCGCCGCACTGGGATCTCTCCCGGCGGTTCCTGCTCGAGAAGTCGCCGCCGAACCTGCTCAAGACGCGCTTCCTGCAGGCGCTCTACCCGGATTCCGCGTTCGTCGTCATCGTCCGGCACCCGATTCCGGTCTCGATCCCGACCGCGAAGTGGCGCGGCACGCGCCGCTACGACCGGATGTTCGAGCACTGGCTCCGCTGTCACGCGCTCTTCGAAGCCGATCGCGAGCACCTCGACCGGGTGCACGTCCTCCACTACGAGCAGCTCGTGAACGACCCCGAGGCGATGCTGCGCGGGATCTTCGAGTTCCTCGAGCTCGAGCCGATGCCGCCGAGCGAGCCGGTGGAGACCGGGGCGAACGAGAAGTACTTCCGCCGGTGGCGGGAGCTGAAGCGCGACCCGCGGATGCGGGCTTATCTCGACCTCGTCTCGCTGTGGTACGAGCGCCGCGTGCGGCGCTACGGCTACAGCCTCCTCTTCCCTCCGACCGGCTAGGAACTCGCATCGAAATGAAGCACGGGCTGGCCGGCCGCGCTGGTCGGCGCGATCCTGCGTCCTCGGTCGCGCAAATAGCGCTGCTATTCGCGCTCCCTGCGTCCTTGTCTCGCACTCGACCATCGCGCCCGGTCAGTGCGTGGTCATTCCGAAACGAGTTCTAAGCGCGACGGAGCAGGCGGAGCCGGACGTCGTGCTCTACGGTCGCGCGACCCGAGCCACGTTCCAGACGCTGTGCGACCTCGGCGGGCACGACCGTGCCCGCCCACGACGCCACTTCTTCGAGGCACTCGCCGCCGGAGCCGAACTCGTGGACGACGGAGTAGCGCTCCTCGTGCTGCAGCGCGAACAGCCCCGCCTCGAGCGCCTCCTCGAGCTCCGTGTCTACGGCTGCGACGATCTCGAGCCACTCCTCGTCCTCGAGCGCGCCGATCGGCTCGCCGCCGACGGTCACAGGCAGCCGTAAGCTGACCGGCTGCGTGTCCACGAGCACGCCGCCGGGGACGAGCGCCGCGTGGATGCGAGTCAGGGCGTCGACCACGCCCTCCGGCTCGACGCATCAGAGCGACCAGCCGCAAAGAGCGACATCGAAGCTCTCGCGCTCGACGTCGAGCGCCTCGGCGCCATGCATGCCGAATCGCACGTTCCCGACATCCCCGGCAGCCCGAGCGGCCGCCACGCGCTCGGCATTCGGGTCGAAGGCATAGACGCTCGCGGCACGGGCTGCCGCGAATCCGGTCAAGCGCCCCTCGCCGCAGCCGACGTCGAGGACGCGCGCGCCCTCGAGCCGGACCAGCGACTCGATGTGTCGCGGCTCGCTGTCGTGCAGGTCCGGAATGTGCACGGCTAGCGGAGTGCGTCGGGCAGGGGCCGCGCGTGGACGACGACGAGCGTCTGCGTCGGCCGCGTCAGCGCGACGTAGAGCTCGCGCAGCCCGCGGTCGCCCCCGTCGGCCACGGCTGCCGGCTCGACGACGACGACGTGGTCGAATTCGAGGCCCTTCGCCTGCCGCGGCGTCAGCACCGGAACGGAGATCTCGTCGAAGAGCTCGCCCTGAGGCAGCTCGCCCGCGAGCGAGCGGGGCACGATCACCGCGAGGAGACCGTCCTGCTCGGCGAGCGCGGCCGCCTCGCGCAGCGCAGCCGGCAGCAGCTCCTCCTCCACGACGCGGATCACGCGCGGCGGCTCGCCGCCCTTGCGGTAGGCGAGCGGCGGCTCGACCTCCGGCGCGATCGAGTCGAGCAGCGGGAGCGCGAAGTCCATGATCTCGGCCGGAACGCGATACGCGTGCCGGAGCTCCTCGATCTCCAGCTCGGCGTCCTCCGGTAGATACGGCTCGAGCTCCTGCCAGCGCCGGTAGACGACGGGCCCGGTCGCCTGCGCGACGTCGCCGAGGATCGTGAGCGAGCCGTCGATCGCCCGCCGCGAGATCGCGAGCAGCTGCATCGGGGAGAGATCCTGCGCCTCGTCGACGATCACGTGCCCGTACGACCGCGGCGCGCCGGACAGGAGCGTCCGCGCCTCGTCGAGCAGCGGCACGTCCTGGTCGCTCCAGCAAAGGTCGGACATGCGGCGTGGCTGGTCGCGCAGCAGGAGCTTCCGCTCGTCGGCGTCCAGCACGCCGTCGGACGCCGCCTCGAGCGCGGCCGGCGACGTGAGCAGCCGCGCGACGAGCTTCTCCGGATTCGGCACCGTCAAGACACGCTCGAGCCAGCGCGTGAGGAAACCGCCACGCCGCAGCGCCCGCTCGAGCTCGTCGAAGCTCCGCAACGCGCGCGGCCCGAGGAGCTCGCCGTAGCGCTCGTAGAAGCGGCGGAGCACGGCCATCCGGAACCGCTCGCGCGCGAGCCCGAGCGGCGCCTCCGCCTCGAGCGCTTCCTCCAGCAGTGCCGCAACGTCCCGCTCGCGCACGCGCACGTAGACGCCGTCGACGAGCGTCACGAGTTCCTCCGGCGCGGGAACGACCGCGATCTCGACCGCACGGGCCACGACCTCGCGCAGCCGCGGGTCGCCCTTCAGCCGCGCGACGTCCGGCTCCTCCTCCCGGACGACCTCGACGCCGTCGAGCAGCTCCGTGACGGCCCGCTGCTCGACGGCCTCCTCGCCGAGCGTCGGGAGGACGTGCGAGACGTAGTCCATGAAGGTCGGGTTCGGCCCGACGACGAGGACGCGCCGTAGCCGCTCGCGGTGCGTGTAGAGGAGCCACGAGGCGCGGTGCAGGCCCACCGCCGTCTTGCCCGTGCCGGGCCCACCCTGGACGACGAGGGCGCCCTCGGGCTCCGCGGTGATCAGGCGGTACTGGTCGGACTGGATCGTTGCGACGATGTCGCGCATGCGCACGTCGCGGCGGCGCTCGAGCTCCTCGAGCAGGAAGTCGGAGACGCTCGCGCCCTCGACCGCGCTGCCGTCGAGCGACTCGTCGGAGATGTCGAGGAGACGCCGGCCCTGCGCGCGGAAGCGGCGCCGCTGCTGGACGCCGTGCGGCGTCTCCGGCGTGGCCGTGTAGAAAGGCCGCGCCGCAGGCGCCTGCCAGTTGACGACAAGCGACTCGTGCTCGTCGTCGTGCACCCAGCGGCGGCCGACGTAGAGCGGCCGCGGCGTCCCGTCCAGCATCAGCCGGCCGAAGACGAGTCCTCGCTCGGCGTCCTCGAACGTGCGCAGCCGGCGCTTGACCCACGCCTCCATGTTGAGCGCGGCCCACTCGGTCGCCATCGCGTTCTGCGTCCGCGCGACCGTCGAGCGCATCCGGTCGAGCTGCTCGTAGGCGCGGTCGACGTAATCCTGCTCGGCTGCGAGCTCCGGGTGCGGCATAGAGTCAGCCTAGTGAAGTTGGGACTCAGCCTCGGCTACGCGCCCCCGGGGACGAATCCCGCCGACCTCTTCCCGCTCGTCCAGGAGGCGGAGCGGCTCGGCTTCGATTCGGTCTGGGTCGCCGAGGCCTGGGGAACCGACGCGGTCAGCGTCCTCGGCTGGCTGGCGGGGCGGACCGAGCGGATCAAGCTCGGCTCGGCGATCATGCAGATCCCCGGTCGCACGCCCGCGAACGTCGCGATGACGGCGGCGACGCTCGACCTCCTCTCGCGCGGCCGCTTCCTGCTCGGGCTCGGCACCTCGGGGCCGCAAGTCGTCGAGGGGTGGCACGGGCAGCCGTGGGGGAAGCCGCTCGGGAAGACGCGCGAGTACGTCGAGATCGTCCGCTCGGCGCTGCGGCGGGAGGTCGTCGAGCACGACGGCGAGCACTACCGGATCCCCTGGGACGGGCCGGGCACGACGGGTCTGGGCAAGCCGTTGAAGCTGATGCTGCGCCCGCTGCGCGCGGAGATCCCGGTCTACCTGGCAGCGCTCGGGCCGAAGAACATCGCCCTCGCCGCCGAGATCGCGGAGGGCTGGCTCCCGATCTTCGTCGCTCCCGAACGCTTCGACGACGCCTTCGGGCCGAGCCTCGCCGCCGCGCAGCCCGGCTTCGAGATCGCGGCGACGGCGAGCGTCCTCGTGGGCGACGACGTCACGGCGCTCCACGACGCGCTCCGGCCGCACGTCGCCCTGTACGTCGGCGGGATGGGCGCGAAAGGGAGGAACTTCTACAACGCGCTCGTTCGCCGCTACGGCTGGGAGGAGGAGGCCGAGCGGATCCAGGAGCTCTACCTCTCCGGCAAGCAGCGCGAGGCGATCGCCGCGGTGCCGGACGAGCTCGTCGACGCGGTCTCGCTCGTCGGGCCGAAGGAGCGGATCGCCGAGCGGCTCGAGGCGTGGCGCGCGACGCCCGTCACGACGCTCGTACTCGGGACGACGCAGCCCGAGGCGCTACAGACGCTCGCCGAGCTGGTCCTCTAGTCTCGGGCGGATGGCTCCGCCCGTGATCGTCCTCGGCGTCGGCCGCTCCGGCACGACGCTCCTGCGCGTGATGCTCGACCGGAGCAGCGAGCTCGCGATCCCGTACGAGTCGTTCTTCGTTCCCCAGCTCGCGCACCGGCACGGCCGTCGGCCCCGGCTCGACGAGTTCCTCGACGACCTCGGGCGCCTGAGGACGCTGTACGACTGGGGCATCACGGCGGACGACGTCAAGCCGCGCCTGCGCGAGGGGATGACGACGAGCGAGGCGATCGCCGCGATCTTCGAGACCTACGCGGAACGCCAGGGAAAGCCGCGCTGGGGCGACAAGACGCCGCTCTACATGCAGCAGCTGCCGCTGCTCGAGCGCCTCTTCCCGGATGCGATCTGGATCCACCTCGTCCGCGACGGCCGCGACGCCGCGCTTTCGTTCCTCGAGCTGCCCGAAGGCTTCTCGGGCAAGACGTGGGCGCAGCCGCGCACCGTTGCGCAGTTCGCGGCCCGCTGGCGGACGGAGATCAAGGCCGCGCGGCGGCTAGGCCGGCATTCGGGCGGCCGCTACCTCGAGCTGCGGTACGAGGATCTCGTCGCCGAGCCGGAGCGCGAGCTGCGCGGCGTGTGCGAGCACGCGTCGGTGCCGTGGGAGGCAGGCTTGCTCGACCACACTCGGATCAGCGACACCGCGAACATGCCCGAGCACCGGAACCTCGCACAGCCGCCGACGCCCGGCCTCCGCGACTGGCGCAACCAGATGAGCCGCGAGAATGCGCTCGCGTTCGAGCAGGTGGCGGGCGACGTGCTGCACGCAGCCGGCTACGAGCTGCTCGAGCCGGACGCGAGCTACCCGACCCCTCGGGGTCTGGTCGAGCTCGCCCGCTTCACCGCCCTCAGCAAGAGCTGGAACGCGACCGCGGCGGCGTACCAGCGCTCGCCGCTCTGGCGGCGCTCGCATCCGCCGTTCGGCTGAGCGTCAGGCTCGGCGGTGCTGTCTGATCCAGTACGCGACGAGACCCAAGATCGAAGCGACGACCACGAAGGCGACGCCGCGGCCCGGGTCGAAGCCGCCCCCGAGCGTCATGCCGACGAAGAAGAGGATCGTCAAGACGACAGCGGCAACGACGAGCCGAGCGGTCGAGCTGGACAGGAGCCGTCCGCCCATGCGACGGGCGAGGAGAAGACGCGCCCCGAGGGAGACGACGAACGCGGCAATGCCGATGCCCGTACGGGCGTCGGACGGCGCGGCTGCCGAGACGAAGAGGAGCGCGATGGCCAACGTCTGGGCGTACGAGGGTGCTGCCAGCCTCCCGTGAAAGGCCGTGTAGCCGACCTGCCGCCGGAGGTCGGGCGCGAGGCGGCTGAGGAAGCGGGCGGCGAAGCCCGCAGGAATCGCGAGCAGCACGAGCGGGCCGAGCCGTGCACCAAGGCTGTCGCCTGTGGCACGACTCGCGATCCAGACGATCACGAACACGAGATACGAGAGGCGCACCAGGAAGACGCGGAGCGCGAGCTCGAGGTTGTTGACGGCGTAGTCGGCGCGCGGGTCGGCCTGGACGACGTCGCGGAAGCCGGCCGCGGCATCAGCCAGCTTGCCGGCGCGGCCGAACCGGCTCCCGACGAGCTGCCGCCGCGCGAGCGCCGTCCGGGACGGCCCGTGCTGCGGATCGAGCGCGAGAGCACGCCTGAATGCCTGGTCGGCCAGCTTCCGCTTTCGGCGGGCGTCGAGCACCAGCCCGAGCGCGAAGTGGGCCTCCGGCTCGTTCGGGGCGAGCGCGACCGCACGTTCCCCGGCGGCGAGCGCGTAGTCCAGATCCCGTTTGGCAGCGCCGAGAGCAATCGCCAGCCGCCGGTGCGCCTGCCAGTTGTGCGGGCCCGTTGCGACGGCCTCGCGCGCGGCCGCAATGGCTCCGTCCTCGTCACCGAGCTGCAGCAAGGCGAGGCTGCGAAGCCGATGCGGCCAATCATCGTCCGGGGCAAGCGCGGCCGCACGCTCGGCAGAATCGAGCGCGGACTCCATCTGACCGACTCCGATCTGCGCCTGCGCAAGCAGGC
>DASSVO010000071.1:0-13076 GCA_035706005.1 Gaiellaceae bacterium
CGGCCCGGATCCCCGAGCGGTCGAGGACCAGCCAGCCCCGGTCGTCCGGGCCGCGATGGTGCAGCAGCTGCAGCAACCGCGCCACCCGACCCGCGTCCAGGAACCCCGGAGGCGACGCAACCACACCGAACAGACCGCACACGTCAGGTTGCCGCCTGCAGCCCGAGACGTCCGTACAGGTCGACGAGCTTCGGTGCCTCCCGCTCCCAGTTCAGGCGCTCCCGGACAGCCTTCGCACCGCGTCTTCCCATCTCCGCCGCGCGCGTCTCGTCCGAGAGGAGATCGTCGATCGCGCCGGCGATTCGTGCCGGGTCGTGGGGATCGACGAAGCTCGCGCACCCGATCGGGTCGAGCATCTCCCGCCAGTAGGGGAAGTCGGACGCGATCACCGGCAAGCCGGCCGACATGTACTCGAAGAGCTTGATCGGTATCGAGCGGACGAAGTCGGGCTCCGGATGGAGAACGACGAGCCCGATGCGGGCCGCGGCCAGACGCTCCATGACGTCGTGTCGGCCCAGCCACCCGACGTGCTCGACCCGCGTCCAGCTGGGCAGCGCGCGAACCTCGCGTTCCAGCTCGGGGTCGTCGAAGACGCCGATCAGGACCAGCCGGGTCTGCGGGTCGCCGAGACGCGCAGCCGCCTCGACCATCTCCCGTACTCCTCGCGACCGGGTGAGGCCGCCGACGTACACGGCTTCGGCGCGCCCGGCCGCAGGGGTTGATTCCGCGAATTCCTCCGGGAGCGGATAGTTCAGCACCGCGACCGTCCGCGCAGACGGGTACTCGCGCGCGATCGCCGGGGTCGCTCCCACGAATCCGTCGCACGTGCGGCGGGCGGCGGCCTCGAGCAGACGGAACGCGAGCCGGCGGCCGCCTCCGCTGTACAGCGAGTGGGCGACCGCGCTCGTGTGGTGCTCGTGGACGTCGTACACGACTCGCGTCCCGCGGAGCTTCAACCAGAGGGCGACGAGGACGAGCTCCGGCTCGTGGAACTGGCAGAGATCGGGCGCGAGCTCGCGAGTCGAGCGCCAGGCGCGCCACAGCCGCCGCATCACGCGGAGCGGACGCGGGCCCGTCGGCAGGTCGAAGCCGTGCACCACGACGCCGTCGCGTGTGCCGTTGACGCCGCCGGGGGCGACGAGGTGTACGTCGAAGCCGGCCCGTGCGAGCGAGCGACACTCCTTGAGGAAGATGCGCACGTCGTCGGGCGGATGTGAGCTCGTGAGATGCACGATGCGCATGGCCGCCCACGATAACCAGTGGTTCACGAGGTGCCCTCACGGGTCGGCTGCTACGGTCGGGGCCGCGGAAGGCCAGGCCGGCGGGACCGGCCGCGGCCGGGAAGGTTGCAGTCGAAACGTTCGAATCGGGGGTGGGATGACCGAAGCGCTCAAGAAGGCCGATCGGCTGACCGGCAGGTTCGTCTGTCCGCGCTGTGGCGCGCGGCTGGAAGCGGAGACCGACACGCTCGTCTGCACGAATGGCCACGAGTTTCCGATCGTGGGCGGCATGCCGCGGTTCGTGGGGGCGTTGGGATCCGGCCCGGCGCAGGTGCAGCAAGCCTTCGACTTCGAGCACCGCCGTTACGAGGCTTCGGACTACACCGTCTTCGGGCCCAAGCTGGTCGACCAGTTTCTCGAGCGCGTCCAGCTTCCGGTCTCGTTCTTCGAGGGCAAGCGGTGCCTCGACGTCGGCTGCGGCTCGGGGCGCTGGTCCTACGCCCTCGCAGAGCTCGGAGCGGACGTCACCGCCGTCGACCTGACGAGCGGCGGGATCGAGGCGCTCTACGCAGAGATCGGCGACCGGCCGAACGTCGTGATCGCCCAGGCCGACATCTTCGAGCTGCCCTTCGAGGCGGAGTCGTTCGACTTCGTCATGTCATGGGGCGTGCTCCACCACACGCCCTCGACGAAGCAGGCGTTCGACAGGGTCGCGCCACTCGTGCGGGCCGGCGGGACGCTCTACGTCATGATCTACGAGGTCGGCCAGGCCTGGAGCGAGCGGGCGACCGACGCGCTGCGCTGGTTGCTCCAGCGCGTGTCCGCCGAGCGGCGCTACCGGCTCTGCCGGCACCTGGTGATCGAGAACGCGCGCCTGTACCACTACCTCTCCAAGCTGTTCATTTTGGGCTACTACGACCCGAAGACGACGACCGTGACGAGAGAGACGCTCCAGTTCGGCCTCTACGACGCGTACTCGCCTCGTTACAACTGGCTCCATTCCCGGGACGAGGTCGCCGGCTGGTTCCGCGACGCCGGCTTCGCGGACGTGACCGTGCTCGACATCCCCATCGGCGCGGTCGAGGTCAGGGGAATCCGGACGCGCGAGCCGGCCTGAGCCCGTGTGCGGGATCGTCGGTGTCTGCAACCTCCACGGCGAGCCCGTCTCCAGCGGCCTGATCGATCGCCTCTCGACGTTCATCGCCCATCGAGGCCCCGACGGCGAGGGCGTGTACACCGACGGCCCGGTCGGCCTCGGTCACCGACGGCTCGCCATCATCGATCTCAGCAGCGCCGGCAGCCAGCCCATGGCGAACGAGACCGGCGACGTCGTCCTCGACTACAACGGCGAGATCTACAACTTCCAGCAGTTGCGGGTGGAGCTCGAATCTCTGGGCCACCGCTTCCATTCGCACACCGACTCCGAGGTCGTGGTCCACGCCTACGAGGAGTGGGGCCAGGCCTGTGTCCACCGCTTCGACGGCATGTTCGCCTTCGCGGTCTGGGACCGGAACCGGCGGCGACTCTTCCTCGCGCGCGACCGGTTCGGCGTGAAGCCGCTCTACTGGTACCTCCGCAACGGCGTCTTCGTCTTCGCGTCCGAGATCAAGGCAATCCTCGCGCACCCGCGCGTCTCGCGGGACGTCTGTCACGAGGCGCTGAACGAGTACTTCACCTTCCAGAACGTGCTGACCGACCTGACGCTCTTCGACGGCGTCCGCCTGCTGCAGCCCGGGTGCACCCTGACGCTCGAGGTCAACGAGGGAGGCACTCCGAAGATCGAGCGCTACTGGGACTTCCCCTTCCCGGCCGACCCACCGGAGCTGTCGGCCGAGGAGGCGACCGATCGGCTGTACGACATGTTCCTCGGGGCGGTGACGCGGCAGCTCGTCAGCGACGTGCCCGTCGGCTCCTACCTGAGCGGCGGGATGGATTCCGGCTCGATCACCGCGATCGCCGCCCGGGCGGCGCCGCGGCTCTCGACCTTCACCGGCGGATTCGACCTCAGCTCCGCCTCCGGGCTCGAGCTTGCCTTCGACGAGCGCGAGGCCGCCGAGGAGATGGCGAACATCCTCAAGACCGAGCACTACGAGGTCGTGATGCACGCGGGCGACATGGAATGGGTGATGCCGGAGCTCGTGTGGCACCTCGAGGACCTGCGAGTCGGTCAGTGCTATCCGAACTACTACGTCTCCCGGCTGGCGAGCAAGTTCGTCAAGGTCGTCCTGTCGGGCGCCGGCGGGGACGAGCTCTTCGGCGGCTATCCGTGGCGCTATTTCTCTCCGGCGCAGGAGGGCGACCGCGAGGCCTACCTCCGCGGTTACTACGCCTTCTGGCAGCGGCTCGTCCCCGACGAGGAGAAGGGGCAGCTCTTCAACGAGGACGTCCTGCGCGTGCTCGGCGACCATTCCGCCTACGAGGTCTTCCGCAGCGTCTTCGACGGCTGGCCGGGCCGGCTCGAGCGCCGCGAGGACTACCTCAACGCGTCCCTCTACTTCGAGCTGAAGACCTTCCTGCACGGCCTGCTCGTCGTCGAGGACAAGCTGAGCATGGCGCATTCCCTCGAGACCCGCGTGCCGTTCCTCGACAACGAGCTGGTCGAGTTCGCGCTCCAGCTGCCGCCTTCGCTCAAGGTTCCGGCGTTTGCGGCGGCCATGGAGGTGGACGAGAACCTGCCCGGAAAGCGGCTGCTGTTCCAGGCGGAGGCCGACCGGAGCCAGGGGAAAGCCGTTCTGCGCGAGACGATGCAGCGGGTGCTCCCTGCGGCGGCCGCGACGCGGGCGAAGCAAGGGTTCAGTGCTCCCGACGCGAGCTGGTTCCGCGGCGAGAGCATCGAGTACCTGAACCGGCTGCTACGCGATCCCAAGGCACGGATCTACGACTTTCTGGAGCCGGCGTACGTGGAGCGGATTCTCGACGAGCACACATCCGGCCGGATCAACCACCGACTCCTGATCTGGTCGCTGCTGAGCTTCGAATGGTGGTGCCGCTCGTTCTTCGACGACTTCGCAGCGCGTACGCGAGGCGAGCTGTACGCGCTCGTTTGAGACCCCATCGGTGCTCCGCCTTCGTTCGGCCCGGCTGTCGGCCCCGGGCCGTTTACCCGGCTCTAACACTGCCGGGTACCCCCGACGCTAGCCTGTCGCGGTAGTGGAGATTGGGGCAGAAGGGCGCCGCGACGCCCCACCGATCCTGCGCCTGCTGGATCCGCGGCCCTACGCGGTGGCGGTGGCCGAGCTGGTCGTGCTCCTTTTCCGGAAGCGCACGCTCACGTATGAGATCGCGCGACGCGAAATCGCCTCCGAGCATACGGGGAAGGCGCTCGGGATCTTCTGGGGGGTCGCCCAGCCGCTCTTCCTCCTGATCGTCTACGCCGTCATCTACGGCGTCGTCTTCAAGGCGCGAGTCACCAACGGTCACGAGTTCCCGCGCAACTTCACGATCTACCTGCTGGCCGGCCTCGTACCATGGTTCGCCTTCCAGCTCTCGATGACGCGGGCGACCGGAGTGATCGTCGGCAATGCCAACCTCGTCAAAGAGGTTGTCTTCGATCTCAACGTCCTGCCGGTCGCAACCGCGATCGCATCCTGTCTCTCTCTCCTGCTCGGCATCGCTTTCGTCGCATTCCTGACCCTCCTCGACTACGGCTCGGTTCCCCTGACGTACCTCGCCATCCCCGTGGTCGTCTTCGCGCAATTCCTCGGCATGGTCGGGTTCGCATTCGCACTCGCGGCGTTGGGAACGTTCATTCGAGACGTCCGCGACCTCGTGCAGCTCTCGGCCGTCGTCCTGATCTTCCTCATGCCGATCGTCTACCTGCCGGACGCCATCCCGTCGTCGTTCCGGCCGGTGCTGTGGCTGAACCCCTTCACGTACATGGTCTACTGCTACCAGGACGTGCTCTACTACGGGCGCTTCGAGCATCCGTGGGCCTGGATCGCGTTTCTGCTCGGAAGCCTCTTCGTGTTCGCTGCGGGATACCGATTGTTCCGCAGCCTCCATTCCTTCTTCGCCAACGTGGTATGAGCGATCCGGTCATCTCGGTCCGAAATCTCTCGAAGGCCTACAACATCTACGAGAGGCCCCGGGACGTGATTCTGGAGGCGATCGTCGGCGGGAGGCGCCACGACGTCTTCTGGGCGTTGCACGACGTCTCCTTCGACGTGCACGACGGAGAGCGCGTCGGATTCATCGGACCGAATGGAGCCGGGAAGAGCACGCTTCTGAAGATCATCAGCGGCAAGCTGACGCCGACGCGGGGAACGGTGAACGTCAACGGGAAAGTCTCGGCTCTCCTTTCGCTCAACTCGTTTCTGAACGTCGAGGAGACCGGCCTCGAGAACATCCGGTTCAACCTCGTGATGGCCGGGGTGCCGCGGCACGAGATTCCGGCGCTGACCGAGGAGATCGTCGATTTCACCGAGCTCGGTGCCTTCATCCACGCACCTGTGCGCACGTACAGCACTGGCATGGGGACGCGCCTGTCGTTTGCGATCTCGACGGCGATCAGTCCGGACATCCTCGTCGTGGACGAGGTCCTGGGGGCGGGCGACGCGTATTTCGCCGGCAAGGCGACGATGCGGATGATCGAGCTCTGCAACCAGGGGCGCGCGCTGATCTTCGTGAGCCACTCCCCGAACGCGGTCCAGCTCCTCTGCAACCGTGCGATCTGGATCGACAGCGGCGGTATCCGTGCGTCGGGAAACGTGGACGACATCGTCAGGCAGTACGAGGCTGACTTCCGTCGCCAGGAGGACGAGAGCGTTCGCTCCGGCAACGCCGAGACGCGGTTGGCTCGCGCACGAGTGCTCGTGCCGGACGAGCTCGAGCGGCCCGACATCGCACGACTGCGCCTGACCGGTCCGGACGACCACCTCGTGGACACGCACTACGTCCGGACGGTCGTGCTCACACGGGAAGGAAGCCGGTACGAGGTTCCGCTCGGCCACGCAGACGTCGACGACCCGGAGACCGGCGGCGTGCTCGACCTCACGCGCTCCGAGTGGGGACGGCCGCACGTCCGCAAGGGCCACGACGCGCGCGCCCTTGCCGTGTCCTCGCGGCCGCTGAGGGGAGGGCACATTCTCACGTCCCGCCCCGCCGACGGGGAACCGGCCGACGCCGTTCAGCTCACGGTCGAGGCGACGAGCATCACCGGAGCCGAGCTCCTGAAGGCTCAGCTCGCGGATGCGGAAGCCGGCAGCTGGCAGGATCTCGAGGTCGTCGACGTACGTGACCTCGAAGACGGCTGGAAGCGGTACGTCTTCTCCGGCGCGATTCCCCCGCTGGACCCGCACGCGCACGCCTCGCTGCTCGAGACCATCATCGAGGAGAGCAGGCCCGACGTCGAGATCGTGAGCGCCGAGCTCGTCGTGGACGACGAGCCGACTGCTCGGGTCCGCGAGCGGCAGCCCTTCGAGATCCGTGTCCACGTCCGAGCCAAGGAGCGGGTGGACGTCGCGGATGTATCTCTCAAGATCATGCGGGCCGACGGGTATTACGTCTTCTGGCAATCGAGCGGCCAGGTGGGGCAGAACCTCGAGGATTTCGAGGGCGAGAAACTCGTCTCGTTCGTGTTCGACCCGAACATGGTCGGCGCGGGGGAATACGACGTGACCGTTGAGGTGCAAAACGGGTTCGACGTCGAGAACAACTTCCCGTACAGCAGGGTTTACGACCGGCGGGTAGGCATTCTCCGGTTCACGGTCGACCGGGAATGGCCGATTCTCATGCTGGGCCCGCTGAACCACCGATTCGAGGTCCGGGTCGAAGACCTTGCAGTGGCGCCGGCCGGTGCAGCAGACTGAAACGACGTCAGGCTCCGCGGCGGCGTGGCTGCGTGAGTTCGAGGACCGGCACGGGCGCCCCCTGCGCGTATTGCATATAGGCAACATCGCGAACAACGCCTATATCAACGCGAAGATCCAGCGTCGTGCCGGAATCGAGGCGGACGTGTGCTGTCACGACTACTACCACGTCATGGGCTGCCCCGAGTGGGAGGACGCCCATTTCCAGGGCGATGTCGGCGATCAGTTCTCTCCTGATTGGTGGGCGGTGGACCTGCACGGCTTTCGCCGGCCCCCCTGGTTTGCGCAGGGGAAGCTCCGGACCTGCCAGCGATACCTCGCGGCGCGGAGCCGCGGCGACACCCGTCTGCAACGCCTCCTCTGGCGGCAGCTTCGCCTCGAGCTGTGGCTTCGCTGCAGGTCGACTGCGCGCGCGCAGGTGCTCGCCACCCTCCTGGGGGTTCACGGTCGGCCGCCGCCCGAGCGTCCGGCGAGTGCGCCGACGGCGATCTTCGTCCGTCGCAGTTTCGTCTGGTGGTGCTCGCGCGCGTACTCGGGGCTCCTCCGGCGGCTACGCACCACGCTGCGAAGGACAGGCCTGCTCGTCCGCGCCGCGCCCCGCAAGTTGCGTGCGGCGCTACGCGCGGTGCGAACGCTGGTGGCCGGCCGCGGCTGGCGGACTGCGCTGCTGACGACCTTTCCGCTCAGGCTCGCAACGCTCGCGGTCACCGAGGAGCACCGGGCCATCGTTCGTGCTGCGGCACTTGCCCCTATCCCCGGGCCTGTCGTGCGGCTGTACGTGGACTCGATCGGCAGTGACGACGACTTACCGGAGGACTTCCTCCGCTACCTCGACGCCATCCCGGGCTGGAAGCAGCTCTTCCGGCACTACGACGTGATCCAGGCCTATGCTCTCGACCCGGTGCTGCCGCTCCTTGCCGGCACCCGGAACTACACGGCCTACGAGCACGGGACGCTCCGCGACATCCCGTTCAGGGAGGACTCCGACGGCCGGGTCTGCGCCGTGGCGTACCGAGCCGCTCCGGCCGTGTTCGTCACGAACTCCGACGTCATCCCTGCCGCCCGCCGGCTCGGCCTCGGGGCGGAGCAGCTGGTGTTCCTGCCCCATGCGGTCGACAGTGACCGCCTGCTCCGGTTCGCGGACGAGAACGCTGCCCTCCGGCCCAGGCCGGGTGAGGAGATCGTCTTCCTGTCTCCGACGCGCCACGATTGGTTCGACGCCGATCCGGTGTGGGCGAAGGGCAACGACCGCCTCATCCGCGCGCTCGGCCTGCTCCGCGACGAGGGGCTGCCCTGCCGACTCGTGCTGTTCGAGTGGGGGCGTCACGTCGCGGAGTCGAAGAGCCTGATCGAGGAGCTCGGCCTGACCGACCGCGTCACCTGGAGGCCGACGGCACGCAAGCGGGAGCTCTGGGCGCGCTACCTGAGTGCGCATGCCGTCGTCGACCAGTTCCTGACGCCGGCGATGGGAAGCGTCGCCTTCGAGTCGCTCGCCCTCGGCTGCCGGGTCGTCACCGCTCTCGACGAGCCGACCGTCACGCAGTTCTTCGGCGAGATGCCGCCCGTCCTCGAGGCTCGCGATCCAGTGGAGATCGCCGCCGCCATGCGAAGGGTGATCGACGATCCGCTGGATCAGGCGGGCGTGGGGGAGGCCGGCCAGGACTGGTTCCGGCGTCGCCACTCGACGGAGCGCATCATCGAGCTGCAGGTCGCGACGTATGCGCGCCTCGTCGAGACGGACGTCAGCCCGAGGCCCTCAGGCGCGAGCAGCGAGCAGTTCGCGGAAGCTCTGGAGTAGCGCCTTGTACTCATCGGCGTCCCGGGCCGGCGACCCCATGTGGACGGCGCCCGGCGGCACGTCCTTCACGACCAGGGCGCCGATGCCCACGAATGCGTCGTCGCCGATCTCGAGGTTGTCGCGGATGACGGCTCCGGGGCCGATCCAGCAGTTTTTGCCGATCTTCACGCTGCCCCCGACCATCGCGTGGGCGATCACGAAGCTGCCTTCTCCGATGTCCGCGTTGTGCGCAATGTGGACGAGGTTGTCGATCTTCGCCCCCCGGCGAATCCGCGTGTCCTTCAGCGAGCCCCGGTCGACCGCCGTGCACGAATGGATCTCGACCTCGTCCTCCACGATGACGGCACCCACGTGGGGGAACTTCTCGACCTCGCCGGTCTCGTCGCGCTCGTAGCCGAACCCGTCGCCTCCGAGCACGGTTCCCGCATGGATCGTGACGTTGCGGCCGAGGCGGACGCCGTCGTACACGAGACAGTTGCCGTGGATGACGGTGCCTTCGCCGATCTGGGCTCGACCGACCGAGCAGTTCGGGCCGATCGAGACTCCGTCGGCGATCTCCGCCTCCTCGTGCAGCACCGCGGACGGGTGGATCCCCCAGGCGGGCTCGCTGACGAACAGTGCCGCCACGGTGCGGCTGAAGACCACCTTCGGGTTCGCGACGACGATCACGGTCTTGCCCGAGGACACCGCCGGGGACGGGTCGACGCTCTCGTCGCAGAGAACGACTCCGGCGGCCGTCTCGTCCAGCAGGCGCTGGCGGTCCGGGTGCGTCGGACGGATCCACGTGAGCGAATCGATGTCGGCATCGCCGGCCGGAGCCGCGCGGCGGAACCGGGCTGCGTCGTCGCCGAGCACCTGCGCCCCGGGCTCGGCTACGCGGAGGATGTCCTCTACGCCGTAGTCCGGGGTCATCGCTCCGCGGTCACCGACCAGGTGCGAGCCGGCCCGAACCCTCGCTCCGTCGCGAGGATCTGGTCCTGCGAGCGCCGTAGGTTCGCAAGGACCGCCTGATCCCAGAGCGCCTCGACGGTCGCGCCGGGGTCGTCGGTGGCCCACCACAGCGGGTGGATGCACAGCTGGATGCGCGGGATCGAGGCCTCGCGGAAGAGCCTGACGAACGAGCCCGCTCGCAGCGTCTTGTTCGCGTCCGAGACGTAGGTGAAGTCCGGGAAGTCGAACGCGCTGATCAGGCCGTCCGGGCGAACGCTCGCCGGGTCCTCCGCGGCGAGCCCCGGCTGGTGGAATGCAACCGACCGCACCTCCACGCCCAGCATCGTCGCGAGGATCTCCGCCTCGGTCGCGATCCAGTGCTCGACGGCGGCGTCGTCCGGCTTGAAGGCGAGGTCGTAGTGCAGGCCGATCCGGTGGCCGAGCTCTGCGATCCGCCGCAAGAGGTCCTGGTTCGCACGACCGAAGGGGTTGTACACGGGCGAGCGCGTCATCACGAAGTACGTGGCGCGAACCCGCCGGTCGGCTTCGATCTCGGCGAGCTCGAGAGCCGCCCCCGGATCGACGTCGATGTCGTGACGCAGGATGCAGAGCCTCTCGTCGCCTCGCGCCGGACGGGAGTCGTCGTAGCCGATAAAGCGGTAACCGCCCGCGAGCGCCGTGTCGATCATCGCCGCGTACGACCGGCGCGTGAAACAGGTGTCGTCGCCGGGAATCTCGTCGAGCGGAAGCGCCGGATCGGTCACTCGGCGCTTGAGTGTAGTGGCCGCGGGTCGGCACACACCCCGTTCTCCAGACGGACAGCCGCCGCTCCGGTACGGTCCGCACCGGCTTGACCGGCGGAGAGACGAACGCAATGCGTGCGAGGGGCACCACGCGCCGGGTTCTCTCTTGGGTTGTCCGGCAAGTCGTCGCATGGGCCGCGTACGCGACCTTTCTCGGCCTGGCGGCGCGGGAGCGGCGGCGGGCGCCCCTGGAAAAGCCTCGCCTCTTCTGGGGGACGATTCCGATGATCAACATGAAGTACCACTCGCTGGCGATGCGTCGGCTCGGCTATGACTCGGCGACGGTCGTCGACCACGTCTATGCGATCCACTCCCGCGAGGACTACGACGTCGTGACCTCGGAGCTCGTCGAACGCGGTCTCGTGGGCCGGCTGCCCGGGCGCGTCAAGCGGCTCCTCGAGCCCTATGTCGCGTTCGGGTGGGCGCTGGCCCACTTCGACGTCTTCACGATCTACACGAACGGGCGGATCCTGCGGAACACCCCGCTCGGGTATCGCGAGCTCCAGTTGTTCCACCGCGCCGGGAAGAAGGTTGTTCTCCTCGCGTACGGGGCGGACGTGCAGGTGATGAGCCGCTTCCGGGGGTTGCCGTTCAAGCACGCGATGGCGATGGAGTATCCGGAGCTCGCGCGTCGGGAGAGGCGGACGCTCCGGGACCTGGAGTATTGCGTGGCCCACGCGGACCACGTCGTAAGCGGAGTCGACTGGGTCGACTACATGCCGTTCTGGGACACGCTCACGGCCGGGCATTTCGCGATCGACACCGACGAGTGGGCTCCCGCGCCGGAGCCGTCCGAGCGGGACCTGCAGGGACCGGTTGTCATTTTCCATGCGCCCAACCATCGTGAGCTGAAGGGCACGCGCTTCCTGGTCGCGGCGTGCGAGGAGCTGCAGGCGGAGGGAGAGCCGATCGAGCTGCGGCTCGTCGAGAAGGTGCCGAACAGCGAGATCCGGCGCCAGCTCGCGGAAGCGGACATCGTCGCGGACCAGTTCGTCGTCGGCTGGTACGCGCTCTTCGCGATCGAGGCCATGGCGACGGCCAAGCCGGTGCTCTGCTATCTGCGGCCCGACCTGGTGGAGCTCTACACGCTGTATTCCTTCGCCGGCGAGTGCCCTCTCGTCAACACGCCTGCCTTGGAGATCAAGGAACGGCTACGCGAGCTGATCCACGACCCGGGGCGTCGCCGCGAGCTCGGTCTCGCCGGTCGCCGCTATGTGGAGGACCACCATTCGCTCGACGCCGTCGGCGAGCTGCTGGACGGCGTCTACCGGAGCGTATGGGCGCCCCCGCGGTCAGAGCATGGAGCGAATGCCGCCGAGCAGTGAGACGCTCGGCCGGACGCCGAGCACCTCCTTCATACGCGAGTTGTCGGCGACGAGGTCTCCCGCCGGCTGCGGGTCGATGTGACGCACGTGTGCGCGCTCACCGGTCGCCTGCTCGATCACGTCCACGAGGTCCCGGATCGACACGACCTCCTCGCCGGCGACGTTGAAGACGTCCGACCGGCTCAGCTCGAGTGCGGGCGGGAAGACCTCGACCGCATCTTCGACGTGGATCGGGTTGATCCGCTGACCGGGTCGTCCCGCGATCGAGATCTGATCGCCCTTGCGCACCTTCTCGATCAGCGTCGGCACGAGCATCCGCTCCTGTCCCGGCCCGTACACGAAGAAGAAGCGGAGCACGACCGTGCGGAAGAACGCCTGGTAGGTGGCCGCGAGCGACTCGGCGATGTGCTTCGACGTGAGATAGAAGTTGAGCGGTCTCATCGGCGACGTCTCGACGAGCGTCTCGTAGCTGTAGCCGTACACACCCCCCGACGAGGCGAGCACGAACGACTGCGCGCCCGCCGTGCGCGCGTACTCGAGGAGCTCGAACGTCGAGTGGACGTTGACGGCGTATACGTCCTCCGCACCCTCGGGGAACTCGCGATAGCGCGGGGACTGGGCCAGGTGGATCACCGCGTCGATGCGCGCCGGCAACCGGGACCGATCGAGAGGCTGCGTCAGGTCCTGGACGATCCACTCGCGAGTCTCGTCGGGAGCCCGTCGCACCACCGGGTAGAGCTCGTGCTCGGCACCTAGCCGCTCGAGCGCATGGGTGCCCACGAAGCCCGCAGCCCCGGTGATCAGGATCCTCACGCGGCGAGGCTAGCGAAGGGCGGGTCCGGGTCGAGCCGCTAGCGTGATCCGGTGTCCGCCGGCCCTCGCGTCGTCCTGCTCTCCGGGCACTACCTGGGTTCGAAGCGCCGCGCCGGCTTCCACCACCTCGCGAACGCGTTCTGGAACCTCGGCTGGGACGTCACCTTCGCCACCGTGGCGATCAGCCTCCTCTCGCGGCTGAGAGGCGACTTCCGCTTCGCCTATCCGGTGCGCGAGGAGGCGAACCGCCTCGTTCCGGTGCGCGAGCGGCTGACGAGCTTCGTGCTCCTGACGCGGACGCACCCCGGCAACCTCCGCTTCGGCTGGGCGAACCGGCTCTCGGCGCCGTGGTTCGCCCGCTACGCGCGGGTCCCGCTCGG
>DASSVO010000072.1:0-19713 GCA_035706005.1 Gaiellaceae bacterium
CGGCGAGGCGAACCGCTACTGCGCAGCGATCTGGGTGGCCCCGGTCGACGGCTCGGAGGAGCCGAGGCAACTCACCGCCGGCGAGCGGATCGACCAGTCCCCTCGCTGGTCTCCCGACGGACGCTGGCTCGCCTTCGGCTCCAATCGCGACGGCGAAGAGAAGAAGGCGCACGGCGAGCTGTACGTGCTGCCGGCGGACGGAGGCGAGCCGCGTCGCCTCACCACCGGCAAGGAGGAGGTCGAGTCGATCGCTTGGTCGCCCGACTCCCGCCGCATCGCCTTCGCGCGCCGGGTCGGCGACGAGACATACGAGGAGGAGGACGAGCGACGCCGGGCGCCGCGGCGGTTCACGCGCGTCTATTTCAAGCTCGACAGCGTCGGCTGGACCGGCGACCGTCGCAAGCACCTCTTCGTCGTCGGCCTCGACGGCGACGGCGAGCGCCGGCTGACGAGCGGCGACTGCGAGGACGACGCGCCGGCGTGGTCGCCGGACGGGAGCCGGATCGTCTTCGAGTCGATGCGCGGCGACCGCTGGGACGTCGAGCTCGTCGAGGCGTTGTACGAGCTGGAGGTCGACGCGGAGGGCTCCGAGCCGCGGCGACTGACGCAGCCGGACGAGTCCGGCAGCATGGCCTCCTTCTCCCCCGACGGCGCGCTCATCGCCTACGTGCACTCGCCGGAGGACGGTACGAGCCCGCACCACGGCCAGATCGCGGTGGTGCGGGCCGACGGCAGCGACCGTCGCGTCCTGACGGGATCGCTCGATCGTCAGTGCGCCCCGTACCCGCTCGTCCGCGAGCCGGTCTGGGACGGCGATCGCATCGCGTTCGCGGTCGAGGACGGCGGCAACGTCCACATCTACACGGCCGCCGCCGACGGATCCGGCGAGCCGGAGCTCCTCATGGGCGGCGAGCAGTCGATCGGCCTCTACGACCTACGCGGCGGCCGGCTCGTCTACACGGCGAGCACCCACACGCGCCCGCCCGAGCTCTTCGGAGGCGACGGGACCCGGCTCACGTCGGTCTGCGACGACTTCGTCGCCGGACGCGAGGTCGTCGACGTGGAACGGTTCACCGCCGTCTCGGCCGACGGGACCGAGGTCGACGCGTGGCTGGTCCGTCCGCCCGGCTTCGAGGAAGGCCGACGGTACCCGGTGCTCCTCAACATCCACGGCGGTCCGTTCACGCAATACGGGACGGGCTTCTTCGACGAGGTCCAGGTGTACGCGGGCGCGGGCTACTGCGTCCTCTTCGCGAACCCGCGCGGCGGCTCCGGCTACTCCGAGGCGTGGGGACGCGCGATTCGCGGGCCGGGCAGCGACGCCGGGCCGGGCTGGGGAACGGTGGACTACGAGGACCTGCTGGGCGTCGTCGACACCGCGCTCGAGCGGTTCCCGTTCCTCGACGCGGAGCGGCTCGGCGTCCTCGGCGGCTCGTACGGCGGCTACATGACCTCGTGGATCGTCGGGCATACGAAGCGCTTCAAGGCGGCGCTGTCGGAGCGCGCGGTCAACCACCTCGTCAGCGCCTTCGGCTCGAGCGACGTCTTCTGGATCTTCGAGCGCCAGTTCGGCGGCCCGATGTGGGAGCACGTCGAGGAATGGCTGCGGATGTCTCCGGCGTCCTACGCGCGCGAGATCGAGACGCCGCTGCTCGTCGTCCACTCCGAGAACGATCTCCGCTGCAACGTCGAGCAGGGCGAGCACCTCTTCACGCTGCTCCGCCTGCTCGGCAAGGAGGTGGAGATGCTGCGGTTCCCGGCCGAGAGCCACGAGCTCTCGCGCTCGGGCTCGCCCGTGCACCGCGTGCAGCGGTTCGAGGCGATCCTCGAGTGGTTCGGCCGCTACCTCGCGCCCGGCGAGAGCTGATGCGCTCGCTCGCGACGGCGGCCGGGATGTTCGCGCTCGTGCTCGTCGTCCTGCTCGCCGCCGTGGGCCAGCTCGGCAAGATCGACACCCAGACGCTCGTAGCCGTCCTCGCCGCCGCTGCGGTCGCCGCGGGCGTCGCTGCGGCCGCGCAACGGCGAAAAGACGGTCCAGGGGATCACGAGTAGCCCACCTGCCGCGCAGATCCAGAGCGTCGGATGGACCCCCACCGCGGTCGCGACCGTGCCGCCGAAGAGCGAGCCGAGCGGCTTCGCACTCTGCGTGAGGAAGCTCATCGCGCCGGCGGCTCGTCCGTAGAGATGCTCGGGTGTCGCGGCCTGCCGGAGCGCTGCGGTATTCACGTCGAAGACCATCACCGCGATCCCGCCCACTGCCTCGGCTGCCGCGAGAACCGTCACGGCGAGCCAGGCCGGCTGGCCCGGTGAGGCCAGGGGGACGATCGCGAGGGTGGGTGGAAAGCCGAGGGTCGCGAGGAGGATCGTCCGGCCGGCGCCGAGGCGGCGCGTCAGCCGCGGCGCGAGCTGCGTCCCGAGCAGGGCGCCGACCGCGCCGGCTGCGAAGGCGAGGCCGATCAGGCCGCTGCTCAGGTGGAGCTTGCGGACCGCGTAGAGGACGATCACGGCGAGGATCGCCGCGCCGAAGAAGTTGAGCGTGGCCGCGCTGCCTGCGATCGCCCGCTGGAGCGGGTCATCGCGGACGAAGCGCAGCCCCGCGACGAGATCGCGCCGCAGCGAGGAGCCGCGCTCGAGGCGCCGCTCCGGCTCGGGCGCACGGATCGAGCGCAGGGCCAGCGCGGAGACGAGGAACGACGTGGCGTCGAGCAGGATCGCGAACGGCGCCGTGACCGCCTGTACGAGCACCCCTGCGAGCGACGGCCCTGCGATCTGCGCCGTCGCGTAGCTCCCCATCAGCTTCGCGTTCCCGTCGACGAGCTGCTCCCGCGGCACGAGCACGTTCAGATATGAGCCCCACGCGACGTTGAAGGCGAGCGTGAGACAGCCCGCCGCGAAGGCGACGGCGAACAGCTGGCCGAGCGAGAGCACGTGGAAGATCGCGGCGACCGGAACCGAGAGCAGGATCGCGGCGCGCCCGAGGTCGGCGGCGACGAGGATCCATCTCCGCCGCAGCCGGCGGTCGACCCAGACGCCGACCAGGAGCGCGAAGGCGATCCACGGGGCCATGCCCGCAGCCGACAGGAGCCCCATCTGGAACGCCGTCGCGTGGAGGGTTAGGACCGCGGCGAGCGGCAGCGCAAGCTCCGTCACCTGAGAGCCGAAGACGGAGACCGTCTCGCCGGCCCAGAGCCGCATGAAGTCGCGGTGGCGCCAGAGGCTCATCGCTCGCGCGGCACTCCGAAGCTCGCCCAGGACACGTCGACCGCGTCGGCCGGCGCGTCCTCGCGGACGTTCGTGAAATACGGCTCGAGGAGATCGAAGATCGCCGTGCTCAGCTCCTCGGCCTCGGCCGGAGTCAGCCTCAGAACCGCCTGCGTGTACATCGGATCAGGCCACTTGTCGGACGGAGCGGCGAGGTACTCCTGGAGCAACCGGAAGTCACGGGCGAGGAAGGTGCCGGAGAGAGCGCGCGCGGCGTCGGAATCGCTTCCTCCCGACCAGCGCAGGCCACGGGCGACCTTCCTCCACGGCCGCTCCTTGCCGTTGCCGGCCTCGGCGGGCTCGATGAACCCGTGCTTCGCGAGGGTACGCAGGTGATAGCTGCACGACTGCGGGCTCTCCCCGACGCGCTCGGCGCACTGGGTCGCGGTCAGCGGTTCCGCGCTGAGCGCAGCGAGCAGCTCGAGCCGCAGCGGGTGGGCCAGCGCACGCATCGCCCGCGCGTCGGTGAGCTCCAGCTGATCATGGGGATTCTTCTTGAAAGACATCTTTCGCAAGAAGTCTTTCACATATGGGCGCGCTCGTCAAACCTCCTCCGGGCGCAATGCCGGACGGGCTAGCCGAAGCGGGCGACGGCGCGGGCGCGGCGGCGCTCCGCCTCGACCTCGCGGTCCTTCGGGGCGGCGGCGGTCACGAGGTCGGCGAGCAGGTGCTCCGTGATGTGCGCGATCTCGTGCACGGCGCGGTCGAACGCCTCCTGATTGGCCTTCGACGGCTTGTTCATGCCGCTGACCTTGCGCACGTACTGCAGCGCGGCGGATTGCACCTCATCCGAGCTCGCGGGCGGATCGAAGTTGTAGAGAACGCGAATGTTCCGACACATGCCCCGATGCTACGCGACGGCTAGAACTTGTTCGCGTACAGGCCGACGTTCGCTTTCGTGATCGTGAGCGGCTGGCCGAACCGCAGCTCTTGGTGCTTCGCGTAGTACCAGACGAGGCCGATCCGGCCCCCGATCTGGTAGGCACCGGGCTTGAAGTGGTGGCCGGCGAGCAAGTAGTTGGTCCCCCAGACCGTGAGAAAGCCGAGCTTGAGGAAGTCGCCGGGGAAGACGATCTGCGCAGCGCCCTTCCTCACATAGTCGGGCAGCGGATCGCCGAACGAGCCTCCGCCGTTGTCGGCGGAGAACACCTTCCCGACCTTGTGAGTGTGGATGATCGCCTCCGCTACCGAGTATGTGCATCTCGGAACCAGCGCGATCAGGCCCTTCAGATGCGGATGTGCAGTGATGTACTTCCTGACGGACGCGAACAGCGGCATGCCGGTGAAGTCAGATCCGTCGAGGACGCCGTCCAGGTGCATGTTCGGATAGACCTTGGCCACGTAGGCCTCGATCAGCCTTCGCGACTCGTTCGCGACCGGGAATTGCTGCGGCTGCTGGGCGATCGCGTACTCGCCCCGGCCCTTCATCTGCGAGGCCAGCGAGTCGGCGAGGGCCTGGGCGTACGCGACGGGGTCGGTTTGACTGATCCAGAGCGCGCGTCTGGCGTCGATGTCGTCGCCGGACGCGATCAGCTTGATCCCGGCGGCACGGACCTTCGCAAGGATCGGTGCCAGGTCGGGGATGAAGCCATCGGTCGCGATGGCGTCGACGTGGCGCGCGATGAGAGACTGGAACGCAAGGGCTACAGCGTCGCCCGGGCCGCTGTAGCGGGGGCCGGCCAGGATGAAGCGCACGCCCAGCTTCTTCGCCGCCAGCCGTCCGCCTCGGGCGAGCGCCTGGATTCGCGGATCTCCGGTGCCGCTGACGGCCGACACGAAGCCGATCGTGTACTTCCGGTGCGCGGCTGCGCTCGGCCGGGCGAGGAGCGATGCAGCGAGGGCAGCGGCCGAAAGCGCAAGCGCGGCAGCGAGGATCGTCTTCGCGATCGCCTCCCTGCGCATCAGCGATTCACCGTGTCGCAGAAGAGGTCTCCCATCGCGACCCAAACTGCGTCCTGGGTTGCGGCGATGCCGCAGGGGCTGTTCTTGTAGCTACCGAGCGGGGTGGTGCGAACAACCTTGTTGGTCCGTGGGTCGATCTGTGAGAGGGAGGCCGTGCGGTTGACGGTCCACACGGAGCCGGCGCCGACCGCGAGCAGCACGGGCTGCTCGGCGACCATCGGGATCCGCTTCACGATCTGGAGCGTCTCGGGGTCGATTCTGATGAGCGTGAAGGAGGACGTCAGGACCCAGACGTCGCCGGCGCCCGTGGCGATCGCGAGCGGACCCCAGCCGTCTCCGGTCTCCAGCTTGACGGGCTCGGCGCGGCCGGAGCCTGCCCTGACTTCCGACAGCCAGGCGGTGAGGTGTCGGCTGTCGTAGGTGCCGATCCACGCGGAGCCGTAGCCGTAGGCGATCGAGGTGGTCTGGCCGTCGAGAGGAATCGTCGAGGCGAGCGCACGGCTTCGGACATCGATCCTGGAGACGCCCTGGTCGCCGGCGGGCAAGGCAAGCGGTCCGGGAATCACCCAGAGGTAGCCGTCACCGAACGCCTCGGCGCCGGCCGCAGGTAGAGGGACTTCGACGCTCTTCGTCTCGGCGGGCACTGCGGAGGCGCCGGCGCCGCTGGCGGAGTGGAGGATCCAGGTGACCATGGGTTTCCTCTCCGAGACCCAGACGTTGCCGTCCGCGTCGGCGGCGATGGAGTAGGGGCTGCCCCCCGCGCCTACGGATTGTGAGAGCTTCCGGCCCCGCAGGTCGTACCGCTGGATCGTGCCGCTGCCGCGGTTGACGATCCAGAGTGCGCCTCGAGCGAGCGCCATCGGCCCGGGCTCGATTCCCAGCGGGACGTCGGCAACGACCGTTCTGGTAGCCGGGTCGATGCGAGCGAGGCTGTTGGGCCTGATTTGGAGAGAGCTGCGGACGAGTTCGTGTCCACCGCCGCGGCCCGCGACGAGGGCCACGACCGCGGCAACTACGGCGACCGAGGTGGCCGCGGCCACGGCAGCGCGCCGCCGAAGTGCACGCTGCCACGGACTGGAGCGCGAGGGCGGCATGACGCCCGCGTGGTCGACCCGCCCGGCCGGCGGCGCTCCATTCCTCGCTGCCGCCCCGCCCGGAAGCTCGAGCGCCGAGTCGTGTCGAAGGATCGCCTGTTGGAGGCGCTGTAGCGCCTCGCTCGGCTCGATGCCGAGGTCGTCGACCAGCGTCGTCCGCGCCTCGGCGTACGCGTCGAGCGCGTCCGCCTGCCGGTCGGCGCGGTAGAGGGCCAGCATCTGCTGCGCGCGGAGCCGTTCCCGCAGCGGATGCTCGCGGACGAGGACGTTCAGCTCGCCCAGAGCCAGTTCGTGCCGGCCGAGCGCGAGGTCGCAGTCGATCCGGTCCATGAGCGCCGCCTGTCGCAGCTCGTCGAGCTGCGCGACCTCGTCCCGTCCGCGCGATTCCAGCTGGAGGCCGGCGAGGGTCGGGCCACGCCAGAGCGAAAGCGCCTCCCGGAAGTGCTCGGCGGCATTCTCGAGCTCTCCCTGCGCGACGTGTGCGCGCGCGCTCGCCACGAGGACCTGCGCGCGGCTCGCGTCTACGGCGTCCGGTTCGACCTGCAGCCGGTATCCACCCGATGCCGTCGTGATCGGATCTTCGCCGGTGCGGCCGAGCGCCTTGCGGAGCTGCGAGACATAGACGTTGACCGCCTTGCGCGCCGTCGGCGGCGGGGCCTCTCCCCACAGGTCGTCGATCAGGCGCTCGCGCGAGACGAACTCGTTCGCGTGCAGGAGTAGGACACCGAGGACGAGTCGCTCCTTCAGCGTCCCGAGAGCGACCGGATTCCCGTCCTCGACCACCTCGAGCGGCCCGAGGATCCGAAACTCCACCGTGCGGTTTTACCGCGTGACGAGCCGGATTGGAAGGATCCGTCGCATACCGACCCAAGTCCGGTCCTAGCCGGCTTCTTACCTCGAGGGTTCCACCCTGAGCGCGATGGACAGCGTCGCGTATCACGGTGAGGTCTGGACGGACGGCCGCGGTTTCGCCACCGTCCGCCTCCCGGCCGGGGGAGGGCCGCTGGAGCCGCCGCTCGAGTACGAGCTGCGTGACCTGGATCCGCCGAGCAGCGCCCGTGTCACCGCGGAGCTCGAGGACGGCCGCTTCACGATCGCGACCGACCAACCCCACGTGAAGGTCGCCTGGCGGATCAGCCGCCGGAAGGAGGAACGGAGATGAACAAGCGATTCGGAGCAATAGCAATGCTCGTAGCCGCCGTTGCGGCGACAACGGCGCTGCTCGCGAGCACCTCGAGCGGCGCCGGGAACGCACCGCGGACAATCGGGCTCGTCGTCGGGTCGTCGGGCTCCATTGCTCCCTACGTCGAGCGTGGCAGCCAAGCGGCGGCGACCGCCCTCGGAGATCACCTCGCGATCGAGGAGGCCCCCGACGCGGCCACGCAGACGAGCGCGATCGAGTCGCTGATCGCGAAGCACGTGGCCGCGATCGCCGTGGACAACCAGGAGAGCGACCCGGGAGTGAGTGACGCTCTCGCGCAGGCTCGCAAAGCCGGGATCCTGACCCTGTCCTTCGAGAACCGCTATCCCGGCTCCACCTGGGTCAGCGGGTCCAGCCCGGCGCAGTACGCGCACGCACTAGCGGACGCGCTGGCCTCGCAGATGAAACAGCGAGGCCAGTTCATCATCGTCCCCTGCGCGCCGGCGAACCCGATCGTCGGCACCTGGCTGACTCTGATCAAGGCCTATGTCCAGCACCGCTACCCGCGGATGGACCGGGTCGGAGTCGTCACGGGGGGCGACGGGAACGGCCCTGCGGGCACACTCCTGCTTCGCCCGCTGTTGAGGAAGCATCCGCATCTGCGCGGCCTGATCTTCCTGTGCCAGGACGAGGCCTACAACGGGCCGGTGCAGCTGATCCACCTCCACAAGGTCGGGAAGGTCTTCAGCTCCGGCAACGGTGAGAGTTACGCTCCACCGGTCGTCGATCCCTTGCGGACCTTCGTTCGGGTTGGAGCCGAGGAGGTCGTCACCCCCGACGCGGCGAAGCTCGGCTACCTGACGCTCTGGGCGGCGGACTATCTCGCCCACGGCCAGAAGTTGACGCCGGGAAGGTACGCCGTCGGCGGCCCCGTGGGCACCGTCCGGTACTACGGCCACAACCAGGAATTGAGGCTCGGCCAGCCGCTCACGATCACGAAGGCCAACCTCGCCCAGTACGTCGGGTAGCGCCGATGAGCTCGTCGCAGGCGATCGCGAAAGGCGGAGGAGCAGTCGGCTCCTCCGCCTCGGCCACGGAGGTGACGGCGGCGGCCAGCCAGCGCCGGTTCGTCGGCGGCTTCCTCGGCTCGTTCCTGGCGGTGCTCGCCGCCGTGCTCGCCTTCAACGTCGTGGTCGACCCCTATGCGCTGGCCGGCACGAAGCTCGTCCCCACGGCGGTGGAGCCCGATCGCTCGATCAAGCTCGACCTGCTGCAGAAGCTCGAACACGGGCCGCAGATCCTGATCCTCGGCGACTCGCGCGGCCGCCAGGCAGAGCCCTCGGTCGTGCAGCGGCTGACCGGGCACACCGCCTTCAACGCTGCCGTGACGGGCGGCTCGGCCCCTGAGGCCTACGTGTTCGTGCGCTACACGGCCCACCGGTTCCCGCGTCAGAAGCGCCGCTATATCTGGTTCGTCAGCACCGGCCTCACGAGCAGCGCCGTGGTGCCGCAGCTCGCGCAGGATTCGCGCGCCCGCCGCTACCTCAGCAGCGTCCCCCGCTTCGGTCTCGCCGACGTCAAGACCTACCTGAGCACGGACGCGACGAAGGCGTCCTGGCGCGTGTTCGAGAAGTGCGTGCTCGGCCCTTGCCGCTCCCACATCCACTACCACGCGGACGGGTCGCTCACAAACCAGTCGCTCCACTATCTCCCCGAGCATGCGCAGTCGCTCCACAGGGCGGTTGCCGCGGCGATCGCCGGTGTCCGGAGGCATCCGGAGACCCTTGCCGAGGCGCGCCGGCAGCTCGCGGAGCCGGGTCGGTTCCGTTACTTCGACCGGATTCTGACCTTCATGAACAGGCGCGGCGAAGTGCCCGTGATCGTGATCAACCCGGTCTACCCGAGCGTCCTCGCCGCAGAAGAGCAGAACGGGTTTCCCGCCCGACGCGCCACGCTCGCGACGCTCGCCCAGCTGAAGACGCGCTTCCGCTTCGTGCTGGTGGACTGCGAGAACAGCCGGACGTGGGGCGGAAACCCCAGGGACTGGTCGAACGCCTCGCACGTCAACCGGGCCAACATGCGCCTCGAGCTGAAGTACATCGTCGCCCATTCCCACGGGGCGCTGCGCTGAGGCAGGCGGCGAATGCTCTTCAACAGCTATGTGTTCCTGTTCGCCTTCCTGCCGGCGGTGCTCGCCGGCTGGTGGAGCCTGAGCCGCTGGAAGTCGCTGCGGCTCGCCTTCCTGACCGGCGCGTCCTGGTTCTTCTACGCCTGGTGGGACTGGCGCTACCTGCCGGTCCTCATCGGGGCCACCTCCGTCGACTTCCTCGCCGGCCGCTGGATCGCGGCGAGCGAGAGCGAGCCGCGCCGACGCCTATTGCTCACCGCCTCGTTGGCCACGAACGTCGGCATCCTCGCCTACTTCAAGTACGCCGGCTTCTTCTTCGGGTCCCTCGACGGAATCGGCTCTGCAGTCGGCCTCGGAGCGCCGCTGCCGTCGTTGCACATCCTGCTCCCGATCGGGATCTCCTTCTACACGTTCAACTCGATGTCGTACACGATCGACATCTTCCGACGGCGCGTCGAGCCGACGCGCAGCGTGCTCGAGTACACGACCTTCGTCGGCCTGTTCCCGCACCTGATCGCGGGCCCGATCGTCCGCTTCACCGACCTGGCCGAACAGCTCAAGCGCCTGACGCCGAGGCTGACCTCGGAGACCGCTGCCCGCGGGGCGTTCTTCCTCTCGTGCGGCCTCGTCAAGAAGCTGCTGATCGCCGACCAGCTCAATCCCTACGTCGCCAGGCTCTACACGGATCACACACAGCTCGGCTTGCTGAGCGGCTGGGCAGCGGCGGTCGGCTATTCGCTGCAGCTCTACTTCGACTTCTCCGGCTATTCGGACATGGCCGTCGGGCTCGCCTGCCTGCTCGGCTTCCGCTTCCCCCAGAACTTCAACTCGCCGTTCAAGGCGGTCAACATCTCGGACTTCTGGCGCCGGTGGCACATGAGCCTTTCCTCGTGGTTCCGCGACTACCTGTTCATCCCGCTCGGGGGCTCGCAGCGCGGCGCGAAGCGGACGGTGCTCAACCTCGTGGTCACGATGTTCCTCGCCGGCCTCTGGCACGGCGCTGCATGGACGTTCGTGATCTGGGGCCTCGTGCACGGCCTGTTCCTCGGCAGCCACGCCGTGCTCCGCCGCGCAGGCTGGACACCGAGCAGTGCGGTGCTCAACCGTGCCCTTACCTTCCTGCTCGTCTGCGCCGCCTTCGTCATCTTCCGCTCACCGAGCCTCGGGGTCGCCGGCGACGTGCTCTCGTCGATGCTCGGCCTCCACGGCCTGGACGCGGCGGCGCGAGTCCATGCCCTGCTGCCCGGCAAGTTCGTGCTTCTCATGGCCGCGCTGCTCGTGTTCGTCAACGTCGCGCCGAACACCTGGCAGATCAGGCTCGGGCCGCGCGTGTGGCAGGGGATGGCAGCCGGGATCGCCGCCGCGATCGCCGTCATGACCATCGCGCAACCCCACCCGTTCATCTACTTCCAGTTCTGAGATGAGTCGGCCACTTCTGCTCCTCCTCGTGCTCGCCGCCGTCGCCGTCGCGAGTGCGGGCGCCTCGACCCCGCCGCCCACCGACCGCTCGGTCAAGCTCGACCTGATCGGCAGGCTCGACCAGAGCCCGCAGATCCTGATCCTCGGGGACTCCCGCGGCCGCCAGGCAGAGCCGTCCTACCTGCAGCGGCTGACCGGACACACCGGCTTCAACGCCGCGGTGATGGGCGGCTCGACTCCCGACTTCTGGGTCTTCACCCGCTACGCCGCCGATCGCTTCCCCAACCAGAAGCGCCGCTACATCTGGTTCGTCAGTGCCGGCCTCCTGAGCGACATCGCCGACCCGCGGACAGAGGCCGACCCGCGCGGAAGCCGTTACCTGCAGGAGGTCGCCCCCTATCTGAGCACCGAGACCGAGACCGTCGACTGGCCGAAGCACCCCTTCACCGGGTACCGCGCGGACGGATCCCTGCGAGGCCGGGCGTGGCCGCCCTCTCCCCGGCACGTGAAGGAGGTGAAGGCAGAGGCGGCCGCCATCGTTGCGAGGATCCCTCAACACCCGCCGAAGACGCCGCACTACGACGCAAAGCGGTACCAGCTGTTCGAGCACCTGCTCGCCTACCTGAACTCCCGAGGCGAACGACCGGTGATCGTGTTCAATCCCCTCTACCCCGCCGTGTACGCCGCGCTCGAGCGCTACGGCAACCCCGTCCTCGCCAGCTCGCTCGACTACCTGCGCCGTCTCCGAGCACGCTACGACTTCGTCGTCCTCGACTGCGAGAACATCCACAGGTGCGGCGGTACCGACGCCGACTGGGCCAACCCCACCCACGTCGACCGGTTCAACATGCGCCGGATGCTCAGCTACGTCGTCAGCCACTCCGGCGGGGCGCTCCGCTAGATGCTGCCTTCGGCCGATGGCCCCGGGAGGAGTCGAACCTCCGCACGCAGCTTCGAAGGCTGCCGCTCTGTCCGCTGAGCTACGGGGCCGAATCCCGAAGGGTATCCCGCTACGCTGTCGGGGCTCGGTGGCGGTAGCTCAGTTGGTAGAGCTCCGGGTTGTGGTCCCGGTGGCCGCGGGTTCGAGTCCCGTCCGCCACCCTCGCTCGCTCGGTGAGGTGACGGGGCCGCGCGTGGCGGCCCCGTCGCGCTCCCACTCAGGCCGGCACTCGCTCGCCGGAGAAGATGCGGAGCATCTCGCGGTTGAACGCCGGGATGTCGTCCGGCTTGCGACTCGTCACGAGGCTGCCGTCGACGACGACTTCGTTGTCGACCCAGTCGCCGCCGGCGTTGCGGATGTCGGTCTCCAGCGTCGGCCAGGACGTGACGCGCTTCCCGCGCACGACGCCGCTCTCGACGAGCATCCAGGGGCCGTGGCAGATGACCGCCATCGGCTTGCCGGCGTCGTGGAACCCCCGGACGAACGCGACGGCGTTCTCATCCCCGCGCAGCTGGTCGGGATTGCCGACGCCACCGGGGATCATGAGCGCGTCGTAGTCGTCGGGCGATACCTCGTCGACCGTCCGGTCGACCTTCGCCGTGTCGGCCGGGTCGAAGTGGTCGAAGCCCTTGATCTCGCCGTCGTGGATCGAGACGATCTCGACGTCGGCGCCCGCGTCCTCGAGCGCCTTCCACGGTTCCTCGAGCTCGACTCGCTCGAACATATCGGCGGCGAGGATCGCGACTTTCTTGCCTTTCAGGTTGGTGGGCACGAAGACCCCTCCTTCGTGTTTCGTTGTCCCGCGGCGCCTACCCGGCCGGGCGAGACCTATGCGTACGTGGCGCGGAGGTAGTCGAGGTACGGCTGGGCCCGGAGCGGCGAGCCCGTTGCACGGCGCAGCGTCTCCTGCGGCGAGTACTTGCGTCCGAGCGCGTGGACGTGCTCGCCGAGCCACTGGCGCAGTGGGGCGAACTCGCCGCAGCCGACCTGCTCCTCGAGCTCGGGGAGGTCACGGCCCGCCGCCTCCCAGATCTGCACCGAGGCGACCGTCCCGAGGAGGTAGGTCGAGAAGTAGCCGATCGAGCCGCCCGACCAGTGGACGTCCTGGAGGACGCCGCGGCCGTCGTCGGGCACCTCGACCTCGAGGTACTCCCACATCTTCTCGTTCCAGCGTTGCGGCAGGTCGCGCAGCTCGACGCGTCCCTCGACGATGTCCTGCTCGAGCTCGAAGCGGAGCATGACGTGCATCCCGTAGGTCACCTCGTCGGCCTGGATCCGGATCAGGTCCGGCTTGACGGCGTGGATCCCGGCGTGGAAGCGTTCGAGATCGACGCCCCCGAGCTGCTCGGGGTACGTCTCCTGCAGACGCGGGTAGAAGCGCCGCCAGAACGGAAGGCTGCGGCCGACGAGGTTCTCCCAGAGCCGGCTCTGGGACTCGTGTATCCCGAGCGAGCAGGCCTGGCCCGTGGGCAGCCGCTCGAGGTGCTGCGGCAGCTGGTGGCCGTACAGGCCGTGGCCGTACTCGTGCATCGTGGAGAAGAGCGACTCGAGCGAGTCTGGGTGGTAGTTCGTCGTGATCCGGATGTCGTCGCGGCCCGGACCCGAGGCGAACGGATGCTCGGTCGGATCGATCCGCCAGCTGTCGGGCCTGTGCCCGAAGAGCTCGATCACCTCGTGCGCGATCGCGCGCTGCCGGTCGGGCGGGAACTCCCCGTGGAGGAACGAGTCGTCGACATCGCGCTCGCGTAGCTCGGCGATCAGCTCGACGAGCGGCGGCTTCAGCTCGGCGAAGAGCGTCCGCACCTCCGCAGTCGTGGTCTGCGGCTCGTAGTCGTCGAGGAGCACGTCGTACCGTTCGGCCGCGCCGTCCGCCACGCGGTCGACATACTCGAGCTTCAGCTCCACGATCCGCTCGAGAGCCGGCAGGAACGACGGGAAGTCCGCCTCGGCCTTGGCCTTCACCCAGACCGGCCGCGCCTCGGCGGCGGCGCGGGCCATCGCCGCGCGCAGGGACGCGGGGACGTTCACCGCCTTCTCGTAGTCGCGGCGCACGAGGCGGATCAGCGCGGCGTCGTCGGAGTCCGGGTCGAGAGAGTCCTCGAGCGGCCGCAGCTCGTCGAGGAGCCGGCCGACGGCGGGATCCGTGAAGAGCTCGTGCGCGAGCCGCTGCACCGTCGCGGTCTGGTCCGCGCGATGGCCGGTGCCGGCGGGCGGCATCACGGTCTGCTGGTCCCAGGAGAGGAGGCGTGTGACCTTGCCGAGGTCCGTGACCTCGGCCAGCCGCTCCTTCAACTGCTCGAGCGCATCCGCCACCCGCGGGACAGTACCCGCGCCGCCGAGGGCTCTACTCTGTGACCGCGCGCGCCCGTAGCTCAGTGGACAGAGCGGCGGACTTCTAATCCGCGGGTCGGAGGTTCGAATCCTCCCGGGCGCATCCATGCTCGAGAGGAAGAAGGAGGGGGCCCGTGGGGGAACCATGGGTTCCCCCACGCTCATTCGAATCCTCCCGGGCGCATCTCTCGTGATGCCCGTGGGTACAAGCGAGCGATGACGCGCCGGGCAGCCTGGGCCGATCTTCGACGGCGCGGCCCGCTAGGGGTGCTGTTCGCGCACCACCGCGAGCACGAGCCGCACCACGTCGTGATGATGATGATCGTCGCCGGCGCGCTGTCGCTCGTCGCGTCGATCCTCGTCGCGGGAGTCGCGGGTTACGTGGCCGTCGCCTCCCACGTCCGGCACGCCCACACCTACTGGTTCCCCTTCGCGGTGGTGGGCGCCGTGGCCGCCCACGTCGGCTACACGTTCGCGTATCGGGAGATCGCCCACGTGGGCCGCGGGGTGCGGCTCAACGCGCTGCGGGCTGGGGCGATCGTCGCAGCAGGGTTCGGGATGTTCATCCCTCGCGGTGGATTCGCGGTCGACATCGAGGCGCTCGAGGACCTCGGCGTGCCGGCGGCGGAGGCACGGATCCGGGTGCTCGGTCTCGGCTCCCTCGAGTACGCCGTCCTCTCGACCGGCGCGCTCGTCTGCGCGATCTTCCTGCTCCTCGACGATCCGCACGCGCAGCGCGCGGTGACGCTCTCGTGGACGATCGGCGTTCCGGCCGGAACGGCGCTCGCGCTGCTAGCTGTCCGGTACCGCAAGTGGATCTGCCGCCGGCGCCTCCTTCGGATCCTCGGCCCGCCGCTCGAGGCCATCGGAGTGGTCGGGCAGATCGTCGCATCGCCGCGGCGTCACGGCCTCGCGGCCTTCACGGGCATGGCGGTCTACTGGGCCGGCGAGGTGTTCGTCCTCTGGGTCTGCCTCGCCGCCTTCACGCGTGACACGCCGTCGGTGACGGCTGTCGTCGTCGGCTACGCGACGGGCTACGCCCTGACGCGACGGACGCTGCCGCTCGCCGGCGCCGGAGCGGTCGAGGCGCTGCTGCCGTTCGCGCTCACCTGGGTCGGCTACAGCCTGCCCGCGGCGGTCCTCGCCGTTTTCTCCTATCGCGTCTTCAACCTGTGGCTGCCGCTCGGACCCGCGGCGGCCGCGCTCTACGCACTGCGGCGCCGGCCCCCGGAGGAGCCCGGCGGCTCAGTGCCGGACGCCGAAGTCCGTGGTGATGATCGTGACGGGAAGCCCGTGGAAGACGCCCGGAGCGCGCACGACGTGAACGGCTGAGACCCCGATCTGGCGCCACTGCGGCGACATGAGGTTCCGGAGATGCTCGGGGCTCGCGATCCACAGCTTCATCGCATGCCCCGCGCTCACGTTCGGAGCGGCCCAGAGGAGATTCTCGCCCACCGACCAGTACCCGTGATTCCGGGAGCCGTAGTAGTGCTGGATCCGCTGCCAGAAGGAGGTGCCGTCGGCCGAGTTATGGGCGAAGTAGCCGTCCTTCCCCATCTCCAGCGAGTGCTGGCGCGCCGACCGGTCGAGCTGCCGCGAGTCGCGGAGCGGAACGAGGCCGTGCGCGGCCCGGAACCTGTTCACCGCCGCGCGAACCTGGCGATTCAGAGTCGTCAGGCTCCGCTCGGAGCGGCTGGTGGCAAGCGCCGAGGCCGCGAGGAGCCCTGTCACGACGAGGGCGGAGACGGCGACGGCCAGGCGAAGTGCTCTCGCGCCGGTCACGCCCACACCGTTGCGGCAGTTCGGGGGATGCGCCATGGGTCCTTCGGCGCAAATTCGCGCAGGGAGGGTCCTACTCCTCCCATGGTTTCCCCCCGGCCCACTCCGGCAGAATGGCACACGATCAAAGATGTCGTTGCGCGCGAACCCACTCCAAGAGGACACGACCCTGCCGGACGGCCGCGTGGTCGCAGTCCGGGTCGGCCTCGCCGAGGACTCCTACATCCCGCGTCGCGAGCTCGACACCGTGGTCGTCGAGCTCTGGGACGAGGGACGGGGCGAGCATCTGGCCGGCGTCGCGACCGTCCTCTCGGCGGACGACGTCGACGCGGCGCGCGGGCTCTTGCGAGAGGTCGTCACCGGCCTGGCAGACGGTTCGCTCGAACCCACCGCCGGCGCGCTCGAGCCACTCGCGGATAGCATCGCGCCGGAATGACCGCGGCGACCCTGCAAACGAACCACGGCGCGATCGAGCTCGAGCTTTTCGACGACGACGCGCCGAAGACGGTCGAGAACTTCCGGAAGCTGGCTACCGACGGGTTCTACGACGGCGTCATCTTCCACCGCGTCATCCCGGACTTCATGATCCAGGGCGGCGACCCGACCGGAACGGGCACGGGCGGCCCCGGCTACTCGTTCGAGGACGAGTTCAACGACCACCCCGTCGCGCGCGGCGCGCTCGCGATGGCGAACGCCGGCCCGAACACGAACGGCAGCCAGTTCTTCATCGTCACCGCCGACGCGTGCCCGTGGCTCGACGGCAAGCACACTGTCTTCGGTCGCGTCACCGGCGGGATGGACGTCGTCGACACGATCTCGCAGCTGGAGACGGACGGGAGCGACCGCCCGCGCGACGACGTCGTCATCGAGCGGATCGGTCTCTGACCGCCGCCCGGAGCGGCAGCAGATACCACAGCGACGCGACGACGACGAACAGCGAGACGGCGGCTGCGATCGCCGCTCCGAGTGAGAGCACGGCGTCCATCACGAGCAGGACGACGGCCTCGAGCGAGACGGCCGAGGCCGCGATCCCGGCGATCGAGAGCCGGTTGCCGATCCGGACCATGTGCTCCTTGTTGCCGTGCCGGAAGCGAAGGCGGTGGTAGGAGCTCGGCGCCGTGAGGAGCGCGACCGAGACTGCCGTCGCCAGGAAGGCGACCACGAACACGTCGCGCTGGAACTCCGTCACCCGCTTCCAGCCGTTCGCGAACGGGACCGCGAGGAGAAAGGCGAGAAGGACGGTGACGCCCGGCAAAGCGACTCGCAGCTCGTTCAGAAGCTCGATCAGCTCGCGGTTCGCCCGCTCCTTCGGCGTCTCCTCCGGCTCGGGCCCTGGCGTCACGACTCAGACGCTACTTTGTCGCGGCAGCGGAGTTAAAGATCCGGCCCGGATTCGCCGAATCGACGCTTACACCGCGCTTGCAGACCCCTTAGACATGCCTCATCGACGCCTGATCTCATGCGTACTACCGTGCCCGGCCTGACGCGACGCCTCCTGCTCGCCGTCCTGGCGACGCTGGCGCCGGCCGTAGCCGCCTCTCCGGCCGGCGCCGCCGGGCACGCCACCCGAGCCGCACGCCCCGCGACCGCCAACACCGGCATCGTCGACATCTACACGACGCTCGGGTATCAGAGCGGTGTCGCCGCCGGCACAGGAATGATCCTCTCCCGCTCGGGCGAGGTCCTTACGAACAACCACGTGATCCGTGGGGCCACGCACTTCCGGGTTGTCGACGTGACGACCAAGAAGCCGTATCCGGCCACGGTCGTCGGCTACTCGGTCTCACACGACATCGCCGTGCTCAAGCTGGGACATGCCACGCACCTCCAGCCGATCAGGCTCGGCAACGGGGTACGGGTACGCGTCGGGCAGCCGGTCGTCGCGCGCGGGAACGCGCAGGGCCTGGGCGGAGCTCCGAAGGAGGCGCGCGGCCGGGTGATCGCGCTCCACCGCCGGATCTCGGCCAGCGACGAGACCGGAGACTCGGAGACGCTGCGGAACATGATCGCGACGGACGCACCGGTGGTGCCGGGCGACTCCGGCGGGCCGCTCCAGGACGCCCACAATCGGGTGATCGGCATGGTCACCGCCGGGTCGACCTCGGGCGTGCACCGCGGCTTCGCGATCCCGATCAGGCACGCGCTCGTCTACGCGCAGCTGATCGAACGAGGGAAGTCGAGCGTGACGATCCACGTCGGAGCGACGGCGTTTCTCGGCGTCGAGCTGTCGGACGCCTCCAACGGTGCGCTCGTCTCGAGGGTCCTGACGGGCAAGGCAGCCGATGCGGCGGGGCTCGCGACGGGCGACGTGATCACCTCCCTCGACGGGACGGCGATCTCGTCGCGGACGGACGTGAGCAAGGCCGTGCTCGGGCTCGTCCCCGGAACGGCGGTCTCGATCGAGTGGACCGACGCGAGCGGCACGGCCCAGACCGGCAGCATCACGCCGACGAGCGGCCCGCCCCAGTAGCGGCCCGAAACGGCCGGCGCGGAGACCCGATCAGCCGGTGCGGTGCTCGCGGTCGCGGGCGTCGTCGGGGCGCTCGGTCCCGGCGAGCTGTCCGCGGCCCGAGAGGTCGGGGTGCCGTCTCCTCAGCTCTCGGACACGTTCGACGGCGGCAGCCGCGCGGGCGCGCGCCCTCTCCGCGCGGTCCCGAGCCTGCTCGGCAGCTTTCGCAGGATCGCTCATTGCCGTTCGGATGCCCGCTGACAGGTGGGATGAACCTGCGCGGCACGAGCAGCAAGAAGAAGCGGGTGGCGGGAATCGAACCCGCGTAACTAGCTTGGAAGGCTAGGGCTCTACCATTGAGCTACACCCGCGGCGCGCTCGTTACGGTAGCGGGATGCATCCGTCGGCGGAGGCGATCGGGCTGGCGCCGGCGCTCGCCGTCGGGCTCGCGGTCGGCGCGCGCGGCGCCGGGATCTCGCGCCCACGCCTCGTCGCCGGAGCGATCGGCGTCGCCCTCCTCTTCGCGGCCCTCTTCACCCAGCTCGAGCCGCTCGCCAACCACACATTCCTCTGGGCACACCTGCTGCAAAACGTCGTCCTCGCGGAGTGGGCGCCGGTGCTTCTCCTCCTTGCCGTGCCGCCGCGAGTCGCCGACCGAGCCGCCGGGTTCCCGCTCTTCCGGCCGCTCGTCGCGCTGCCGCTCTGGCTCGCCGTCTACTACACGTGGCACCTGCCGTGGATCTACGACACCGCGCTCCGCCACCCCCACTCGCTCCTGCACGTCGAGCACCTGACCTATCTCGCCGCGGGCGTCTGCGTCTGGTGGCCCGTCGTGCACGGGAAAAGCCCCGCCGGAGCGAAGGCCGCGTACCTCTTCGCCGCGTTCGTGCTCGCGTCCCCGCTCGGCCTGCTGCTCGCACTGCTCCCCCGTGCGATCTACCCCTTCTACGTCCACGCGCCGCGCACGTGGGGCCCGAGCCCCCTCGGCGACCAGCAGATCGCGGGCGTGACCATGGCCGCGGAGCAAGCCGTCGTCTTCTTCGGCGCGTTCGCGGCTTACCTGCTGCGCTTCCTCGCCGACGAGCAGGCCAGCGGCGCGTTCAGCGCGAGCCCGAACGCGACGGCACGAGCAGCTCCCGCTCGGCCGGCCGCCCTTCGCGGAGCTCCCGGCTCCGCTCCGCCTCGGCATTGATCTCGGCGCCGAGGAGCAACGCGATCCCGGCGAGCCAGAGCCAGGTGAGCATGATGATCACCGCGGCGAGCGATCCC
>DASSVO010000073.1:0-13447 GCA_035706005.1 Gaiellaceae bacterium
TGGAGCCTGCCTGGCGCCGAGGACGGCTCCGCTGACGCGCGCGAGGTTCCCGCCGCCGAGGCGCACGCGCGCATCCGCGAGCTGCGCAGCGCTCGCGAGCCCTGGCAGCGCGCAGACGAGACGGTCGAGAACTACGGAGACGCTCGCGGGCTCGTCACCGAGGACGGCGCGGCGGTGTTCCGCGCCGGTAATGCGGTGCAGCTGCTCCAGCTCGTGGGCGCTGCCGAGCCGCTCCTGTCGGCCCTGCGCACGCTCGGTACGGTCAGCGTGCTCAACCTGCCGGAGGACGACCCGGCGGCTTCGGCGCTTCGCTCACTCGGCGCGAAGGTCGTCGTCCGGCAGCACGAGATGCTGCTCGAGCTCGGGCACTAGACTCGACTGACGTGCGCATCGCGCTCGTCACGCCGTTCGCCTGGTCGCAGCCGCACGACGTGAACGAGCACGTGGACGTGCTCGCGCGCGAGTTGCGGCGCCGGGGCCACGCGGTCACGATCCTCGCTCCGTCCAACCGCGCCCGCGATCTCGCCGCGGGGCGGCGCGCGCTGCTCGGCGCCTTCGACGACCCGGAGCTGATCGCCCTCGGGCCGGCCGTGCCGATTTCCCGTCGGAGCCGGATGGGGGTGCCGGTCGGAGTCCGCGCCGGCCTCTCCCTCGCCCTCGCCCGCGGCCGCTTCGACGTCGTGCACGGCTTCGAGCCCGGACTGCCGAGCCTCTCGTACCTGGCGCTGCGCGATTCCGCGGCGCTCACCGCTGCGACCTTCTTCTCGCCCGAGCGGCTCGGCTACCCCCCGGGCCGCGCCCAGCGCGAGCGGTTGCTCGCCCGGGTCGACGCGCTCCTCGCGACGAGCGAGGAAGTCGCCGATGCCGCGGCCGTCCGCTTCCCGGGCCGCTACGAGCTCGTCCCGCACGGCATCGACCCGGAGCTGTTCGCCCCGGCGGAGAAGAAGCAGCTCGTGGTGCTCGAGTGGCGCCAGATGGAGCGTCCGCTGCTGCGCGCGCTCGTTCGCGAGCTCGTGGGGCAACCGGGCTGGGAGCTCGTCCTCCTGCGGACGCGGACGCCGGCGTCTCGGCCGGCCGTCTCGCCGCGCCTGCGCGGGAGGATGCGCGTGCGCACGGCGCGCACCGGCGCCGCCCGCGCGGAGCTGCTCCGGTCCGCCGCCATCTTCGTGCCCGCCGTCGAGGGGTTGCCGCGCGTGGTCGCCGAGGCGCAAGCCGCGGGCGTCGCGATCGCCGCTCCCCCCGGACGCGTGTCCCAGCCGGAGCTCGCGGCGGCCGAGACCGCGCGGATGATCGAGGACGAGGCGTTTCGCGAGCGCCGCGCCGGCGAGAGCCTCGGGGCTGCAGAGTCGCAGACCGCGGAGGCGCTCGCCGACCGGTTGGAGGAGATCTACGAGGGCCTCGCCGGCCGCCGGCGCAGCCCCACGACCCGCCCGTCGGCCGAGGAGCGCGACTGGATCGTGGCCGACCTCCACCTCCACACGAGCTGGTCGCACGACTGCTCGATCGAGGTCGACGACCTGCTCGACCATGCCGAGGCGCAGGGGCTCGGAGCCATCGCGGTGACCGACCACAACGTCTTCGGCGGAGCGCTCGAAGCGGTCGAGCGTGCTCGCGGACGCCGCCTCGTCGTCATCCCGGGCGAGGAGGTGAAGACGGCGGACCAGGGCGAGGTGATCGGACTCTTCCTTCGCGAGGAGATCCCGGGGGGCATGTCCTTCGGGGAGACCATCGACGCGATCCGGGCGCAGGGAGGTCTCGTCTACCTTCCGCATCCGTTCGACCGGCTGCACGCGATCCCGAGCCCCGAGACACTTCACCGGCACCTCGCCGAGATCGACGTGCTGGAGGTCTACAACGCGCGGCTCCTCTTCGAAGCCTACAACGAGGAGGCCCTTCGCTTCGCGCGGAAGTACAACCTCACGCCGGGCGCCGGCTCCGACGCGCACGTCCTCGCAGGCGTCGGCACCGGCGCCGTCCGGATGCGCCGCTTCAGCGGCCCGGAGGAGTTCCTCGTCTCGCTCCACGACGCCGAGGTGCTGCGCCGCCCGAAGTCCCTCGTCTACCTGCAGGGCCTCAAGTGGGTTGCGCAGGCCAAGGAACGGGTCCGCTGATCCCGAACGTTGCTTCCGGGGCAATCTGTGACCGTGGCGAACGACGAGATCTACGAGAAGTACCTGCAAAAGGCAATCACCGAGAGCAACGCCCTCGGTGACGAGCTGGCGCAGACGGCGGGCGGCGCCCGCGTGCCGGTGCTCGGGTCGGGGCATCCGCTGGCCGACGTCTTCCTCCTCAAGTACTCGCCGAAGGCGTCGGAGCTGCAGGAGGGAGTCGCCTTCTACGGTCGCGCAGGCAACGCGCTCCTGAAGTCCTTGCAGCGGCTGCACGTCGACCCGATGGCGATCTACGGGACGAACTGCCTCAAGTTCGCAGGAGGCGACGAGGAAGAGTCTCGGCCGTTTCTGCTGCGCGAACTGCACATCGTCCAGCCGAAGCTCGTCGTCGCGATGGGCGAGCCCGCGGCGGCCTTCCTCAACGCGGCGCGCTTCCCGCTCGCCCGCAAGCTCGAGCCCGTCGAGGGCGAGTTGCAGGAGCTCACGCCGACGATCCAGGGGCTCGTCACGCCGGACATCGACGAGTCGCTCGACGAGCAGCCGGCGAAGACGGCGTTCTGGAACGCCTTCAAGGTGCTCGGCGAGTGGTGGAGCCAGACGCCCCCGTACTGACGGTCGTCGGGCCGCCACGTCTCCGCGTCGTCGCGTTCGTCGCACTCGCCGCCGCCGTCGTGGCGTGGGACGCCGTCGCTCCGCATGTCGGCACGGTGGGGCTCTGGCCGACGGTCGCGGTCATCGCCGCGGCGGTGCTCCCGGCAACGCTCGGCCTCATCTTCCTCGCACTCCCGCTCTGGTCGTACCGCCGCCTCGTCGCGGCCGGCCTCGTTGTGTTCGCGGTCGCCGCGGTCGTGACGTGGGAGGCGGACTCGCATCTCGCCTCGAACTTCACGAAGCTCGCCGCCTACACGTGCGCCGGCTGGGTCTTCCTCTGGCTGTTCGAGGAGCTGAGCTGGGTGGTCATCATCGCCGCGATCATTCCGCTCGCCGACACAATCTCCGTCGCAGCCGGGCCGACGAAGGACATCGTCAACCACCACGTCGAGGTGTACTCGGCCGTCGCAGTCGCCTTCCTCGGGCCCGGCGGAGGCGCCGCAGGGCTCGGCCCACCGGACATCCTCTTCTTCGCGCTCTTTCTCGCGGCGACGGTGCGCTGGCGGCTCCGGCCCGGCTGGACGTGGCTCGCGATGACCGGCATGTACTCGCTGACGCTCGTGATCGCCAACGCCGCGGACGTCAACGGCCTGCCGGCACTGCCCTTCCTCTCGGCCGGCTTTCTGCTCGCGAACGGCGACCTGCTCTGGCGGCATCTGCGCCGCCGCCGCCCGACCGCCTAACCCGTCGTGCGCTCGAGGAGCGCGACGCACTCGAGGTGCGGCGTGTGCGGAAACATGTCCACCGGTGTCACACGGCGCAACTCGTAGCCGTGGTCGGTGCGCAGCGCCTTCACGTCTCCGGCCAGCGTCGTCGGGTTGCACGACACGTAGACGAGCCGGGGCGCGCCGATCCGCCCCAGCCGCCGCAACGCCTTGCCCGCAAGCCCGGCGCGCGGCGGGTCGACGACGACGACGTCCGGCGCCCCGGACCGCTCCAGTAGCTCCTCGACGACCTCGCCCACGTTGCCAGCGAAGAACGCCGCGTTCGTGATCGCGTTGAGCTCCGCGTTCTCGAGCGCGCAGGCGACGGACTCTTCCGAGACCTCGATCCCCCACACCGTGAGCGCGTCCCGCGCCAGCCAGAGACCGATTGTGCCGATCCCGCAGTAGAGGTCCCAGACGGTCTCGCCACCGGTGAGCCCCGCGGCGTCGCGGGCGAGCGCGTAGAGCCGCTCAGCCATCGCGGTGTTCGTCTGGAGGAAGGCGTTCGGCCGCACGCGGAAGCGGCGCCCACCGAGCTCCTCCTCGATCCACTCCTCGCCCCAGAGCAGCCTCGTGGGCAGGTTCGTGACCTCGGCGGGCGTGTCGTTCACCGACCAGTGGATCGAGCGCACTTCCGGGAACCGGCGGAGGACGTCGACCAGGTAGCCGGTCTCGAACCGGTCACCGGGAGCTGTGACGAGCTGGACGAGCGCCTGGCCGGTGTTGCGGCCTTGCCGGACGACGAGGTGGCGGAGATAGCCGCTCCCGTCGGCCTGCGAGTACGCCTCGAGCCCCTCCTCGCGGGCCCACGCACGCACGGCGTCGCGGATCCCGTTGCCGAGGTCGTCGGCGAGCCAGCAGCGCTCGACCTCGAGCACCTCGTCCCAGCGGCCTGCCTGATGAAAGCCGAGTGCCGCGCCGTCGGGCGTCGACGTGAAGGAGTACTCGAGCTTGTTGCGGTACTGGAAGATCTCCGGCTGGCACGGGACGATCTGCTCGAGCGGCGGCTCCGTGATACCTGCCAAGCGCTGCAACGCGTCGCGCACCTGGAGGTGCTTCTGCTCGAGCTGTGCCTCGTACGCGAGGTCCTGGAAACGGCAGCCGCCGCAGGCCGGGAAGTGCGCGCACGGCGCGTCGACCCGTTCCGGTCCCGGCCGGAGTACCTCCGTGGCGAGCGCCTCGGCGTGGCTGCGCTTCACCTTCGTCACCCGCGCGCGGACGCGGTCGCCGGGCAGCCCGCGCCGCACGAAGACGACGAAGCCGTCGAGTCGCGCGACGCCGTTGCCGCCGTACGCGAGCGAGTCGACGTCGAGCTCGAGCTCGTCGCCCTTGGCGACGGGCGCCGCCATCGCTAACTCAGCGTCGTGACGTAGACCTTGCGCTCGCGAGGGCCGTCGAACTCGCAGAAGAAGACGCCCTGGTAGGTGCCGAGCGCGAGGCCACCGTCGCGGAGCGGGATCAGTACCTGCGGGCTCGAAGCGAGCGAGGCCCGCGCGTGGGACGGGGCGTTCGGGCCGTCGGCGTCGTCGTGCCGCCATTCCCAGTCGTCACCGACGACGCGGTGGAAGGCGTTCTCGAGATCGGTCACCAGCTCGGGGTCGATGCGCTCGTTGATCGCGACTCCCGCCGTCGTGTGGGGGACGTAGACGAGCGCCGCCGAGGCGCCGTTCGTCCCGGCGAGCGCTTCGCGAACCCGGTCGGTGATCTCGATCAGCTGCGTCTTCCGCTCGGTCTTGAGGGAAATCTCCCGCACGGGCTCTATCCTACGAACCCGCATGGCGGAGCCGCTCCAGCAAGGGGAGATCGACGCGCTCAGCGCGGAAGCCGACCGCTTCATCGCCGAGCTCGACGAGGAGACGTACCTCCACTTCTCCGGTCAGAAGGAGACGTACGACCTCGCGCAGGTCTACGAGCGGCACGAGCGCCTGACGCAGCTGGACACGGCACTCGCGCTCGGCGCCTCGGTCGACGGCGATCGTCGCCGGCGGGAGCTCTGGAAGTTCGCGTGCGAAGGCTACCTCGGCAACTTCGTGAGCGAGGAGTCCGAGCGGATCGCGGAGCTCGAGGCAACGCTGACCGCGACGGTCGACGGCGAGGAGATCCCGTATCGGATGCTCAGGCCCCGGCTGGGCAACGAGGAAGACCGCGACGTTCGCGCCCGGGTGGAGGCCGCTCGTAACGAGCTCACCGAGGAGCACCTGAACACGCTCGAGCTGCAGGCGGCGCAGGTCGTACAGCGCGAGGCGCAGCGGCTCGGCGCCGCGAGCTACGCCGACCTGTACCGGAGCTTCGGCCTGCCGCTCGACGACCTCGCCGAACAGTGCCGCCGCCTGCTCGCCGACACCGAGGAGCTCTGGGAGGAAGCCGGCGACCGTTTCTTCCGCTCCCGCGTCGGGATCGGGCTCCGCGAGATCACCCGCTGGGACGTCGGACGTGCATGGCGCGGCGTCGAGTGGGACGCAGCCTTCCCGCCGGACCGCATGCTCCCGGCCCTGGAGGGCACGCTCGCCGAGCTCGGCATCGACCTGCACGAGCAGGAGAACGTCGAGCTCGACCTCGAGGAGCGCCCGAACAAGGATCCACGCGCGTTCTGCGCGGCGATCGAGGTCCCGGAGCGCGTCGTCCTCGTGATCAAGCCACAGGGTGGCCCCGCCGACTGGCGGGCCCTCTTCCACGAGGCCGGTCACACGGAGCACTTCGCCCACACGTCGGCGGCGCTCTCGACGGAGGAGCGGCGGCTCGGTGACAGCGCGGTCACCGAAGGCTGGGCGATGCTGCTCGAGCACCTGGTGATCGATCCGGTCTGGCTCGAGCGGCGGCTCGACTTCCCCCGCCCGTACGAGTTCGCCGCCGAGGGAGCGACCGAGCTTCTCTGGGTCGTCCGGCGCTACGCCGCAAAGCTCCTGTACGAGCTCGAGTTCCACACGGCGGAGGACCTGCCTCCGCTGCGGCAGCGCTACGTCGAGCTGCTCACCGACGCGACGAAGGTCGAGCCCGCCTCCCCCGACTATCTCGGCGACATCGATGCCGGCTTCTACGCGTCGCAGTACCTCCGCGCCTGGGCGTTCGAGGCCCAGCTGCGCGCCTACCTCCGTGAGCGGTTCGGCAACGCCTGGTTCGCGCGCCGCGAGGCGGGCTCCCTGCTCCGCGAGCTTTGGGCCGAGGGCCAGAAGCCGACCGCCGACGAGCTCCTGCACGAGGTCACGGGCGAGGCGCTGGAGCTGGCGGCCGTCGGCGACCGCGTACGCGAGGCGCTCGCAGCCGTCTGAGACACGACCGCGGCCGATGCTTCCGCTCCGCGACAACGTCCCGACGCGGACGACGCCGTTCGTCACGATCGGCCTGATCGTCGCGAACTTCGTGGTCTGGTTCTGGGAGCTCAGCCGTCCCGGCGTGAACGTGCACGTGTTCCGGGACGGCTTCTATCCGTGTGCGCTCCACGGGCCGTGCAACCTGCCGCCGGGCTTTCACGCCCTCCCGTGGTACGAGGGCGTGTTCACCGGCATGTTCATGCACGCCAGCTGGGAGCACATCCTCGGGAACATGCTCTTCTTCTGGATCTTCGGGAACAACGTCGAGGACGCGCTCGGTCACGTCCGCTTCCTCGTCTGGTACCTCGCCGCAGGTGTCGCTGCGATGGCGGTGCAGACCGCGGTCACGCTGGGGTTCGCGGGAGTGGACGCCGCGAGCATCCCGAACATCGGCGCGAGCGGCGCGATCGCCGGCGTCCTCGGCGCCTACTTCGTGCTCCTCCCCCGCGCTCGCGTCCTGACGCTGATCTTCTTCGGGATCATCCTCATCCGCGAGATCCCAGCAATCTGGTTCCTCGGCATCTGGATCGCGCTGCAGGCCTGGACGGGCGGGCTGTCGCTCGTCCATCCGCAGTCGGGCGGCGGAGTCGCGTTCTTCGCCCACATCGGCGGCTTTGCGTTCGGGCTGGTGACCGGCCTCGCCTTGCTCCTCGCGCGTGGGCAGCCACGCGGGGGGCCTCCGCACGACCCGGCGTGGTGACGATCTTCCTCCGGTAACGCTGAGGATTCGCGTGGAATGCCACGGGCATGCCGTCCGTTGAAGCCACCATGCGAACCATCGACGAGATCCACGAGGAGATCGAGCGCCTGAGCGAGGAACGGACCGAGCTCTGGCATCAGCTCTCCGATCAGCACGATCCCGACGTCCGCGCCGAGATCCACGCCATCGACGCGCAGCTCGACCGCCTCTGGGACGAGCAACGAGCGGTCCGTGCCCGATTGCGCTTCGGCGATCGCGAGTCGATCGTCGCCCGTGCGCGAGTCGAGGAGCGCCTCGAGCGCGCAGCCTGAGCCCGACCGACCTCTACACTGGAGCTCTCTCGGGGCGTTAGCTCAGCTGGGAGAGCGCCGGCTTTGCAAGCCGGAGGTCACCGGTTCGATCCCGGTACGCTCCACCTGAAGACCCGCTGAAAACGGCGGGTTTTCTCGTTCCCGGAGACGAACGTGCTAGTCGGCCCACCAGTCGCGCCGGCCGGCGACGTCTTCGCGCGGATGGTCGCCGAGATTGGGGGCGCCGATGACGAGCATCTCGAGGCCCTCCGGCCCGGCCTCGTAGCCACGCCACGTGCCGGGCGGGACGCGCACCGCGTCCCATTCGGCGAGCTCGACGATCTCGTCGTCGAGCTTCATTCGCCCGCTCCCTCGCACGACGACGTACACCTCTTCCTGCTTCTGGTGCGTGTGACCGTACGGAAAGCGATAGCCAGGCGGAACGCGCTGGTGGCTCAACGCCGAACTCTCGAGTTCGAGCGCCTTGGTCGCCGCGCGGAACTCCAGGTCGGGCGGGCCGTCGAACACGGAGCCGATGTCCTCCAGATCCCCCTTGAGGTTCCTGAGCGTGAACGGCACCGCGCAATCGTATGCCCGCACGCGGGACCGGCCGCACGAACGGTGGGTTCTCGTCTCCGGGGCTAGTAGCCCGGCCCGCGGCCTTCGTCTTCCTCGATCACGCGGCGACGCGGGTAGCCGGAACGCGGAGGATACGCGCCGTAGTCCGTCGGATATGCGCCGTACCCTGGGCCCTCGTCGACGTACGTGCGCCGGCGAAGGTAGCCGGGCCCCCACGACGACCAGAGCAGCAGGTCGGCGAAGAAGGCGACAAGACCGAAGACGACGAGGATCCAGCCCACCGTGTTGACATTGACCGAGCCGGGGTGCGTCGGATGGACCGCGAGTGCGAGGATGAAGCCGACAGCGGTGATGATGATGCTGACTGCGAAGCCCATGGCCGCCTTGTGCCCCCGTCGCCAAAATCGAACCTGTGCCTGTTGACGGTTGCCACCAGCCGGTTTCGAAGCCACACTTCGTCCTGTGAGCGACGGGCTGGACATGCGGGGCCGCTACGAGCAGGCGCTCGCGGAGGTGGAGGAGATGAAGCGAGCGCTGCGCGAGCACGCGCAAAACGTCGCCGCGCGCGAGAAGGAGCTCGAGGAGCTCCGGCTCGAAGTCGCCGGCCGGCAGGGTCGACGGCGCACGTCGTCGGCCCCGGCTCCCGCCGCGCCGGCGGGGCCCGACCGCTCGAAGGAGCTCGCCCGCGCCATCGCCGAGGCCGAGAAGCGGGAACGGGAGGCCGTGCAGGAGCTCGCGCTCGCCAAGGCGGAGCGGGAGCGGCTCGACGAGCGGGAGCAGGGAATCCGTAAGGTCGAACGCGAGCTGGCCGGTCTGCGCGTTCAGCTCCAGGAGGAGCGGGCACAGCTCACCGGTGCCGTTCCCACGGAGCCGGAGCCGGTGCGCGACCCCGAGCCCGAGAACGAGCCTCCGCCGCCCACGCCGCTGCCGCAACCGCCCACGGAGCCGGATCTCGAGCCGGCCGCGGGCGCCGAGCTCCGCCGCCGCCGCACGAACTAGTCGCCCTGGTATCGTCGGCGATTGCTCGTCGCGCGAAGGCAGGGGGCCTGCCGCGCCGGGCGTTTTTCCATGTCCGAGTATGTGAGTCCCGTCGACCCGCCCGACCTCGGCCTGCTGCCGACCTTCCGACGCCTGCTCGGGCTCTGGCGCGCGCAGTGGAGGCTCGGCGTCTTCGGGCTGTCGTGCTCGTTGCTGTACACGCTGATCTCGATCGCGATCCCGGTCCTGATCCAGCGTGCGATCGACCACGCGATCATCCCCCACGACCAGCAACGCCTCTGGCCGTATCTCGCGGCGGTCGTCGGGCTCGCGGCTCTCCGCTGGGTCATCAATGTCAACAGGCGCTACGCGACGTCGCGGATCGGGATCCGGATCGAGGCGAGGATGCGCGAGCTCCTCTACCAGGCCTATCTGCGCTACCCGCGGGCCTTCTACGACCGGCACGCGACCGGACAGGTGCTGTCACGGGCGACGAACGACCTCTACCCCATCCGCTACTTCATCGGCTGGGGGCTCGTGCAGGGGATCCAGAGCGTGATGATGATCGTCGCGGCCGGGATCGTCCTCGCGCTCGTCGACCCACGTCTGACGCTTTACGCGGCGGTGTCGTTGCCGCCGATCGGATTCGTCGCCAACCGCTTCGGACGTCGCGTCTCGCCGATCTCGCGGCAAGTTCAAGCGCGGAAAGGCGACGTGACCGAGGCCGCGGACGAGGCCGTGGTCGGGATCGAGATGGTGCAGGCCTTCGGCCGCGAGGACGACGTGCGCGAGCGCTTCGGCGAGCGAGCCGAGGGTGTCCGCTCGGCGGCGCTCCGCCAGGCCGGCGTCGAGTCGCAGCACGTACCGGGTCTCTACTACCTCCCCGCGCTGTCGGTTGCGGCAGTCGTCTTCTTCGGCGGACGCGCGGTGATCCATCACGACCTCACGGTCGGCCAGTTCGTCCTCTTCGAGACGCTCCTCCTGCAACTCGTCTGGCCGCTCGAGGCCATCGGCTGGATCCTCGACCTCGCCCAGCGCGCGCTCGCCTCTGCGGGCCGCAGCTTCGCGTGGCTCGACGGCATCGAGCCGCTGCCCGAGCCCGCGAATCCACGGCGCCTGCCGTCCGGGCCGCTCGGACTTCGCTTCGAGCACGTCAGCTTTGCGTACGGCGGGGAGGTGGACGTGCTGCGCGAGCTCGACCTCGTCGTGGAACCCGAAGAGATCGTCGCCGTGTGCGGGCCGACAGGCTCCGGCAAGACGTCGCTTCTCAACCTCCTGCCGCGCTTCTACGACCCGACGGGCGGCCGGGTGCTCGTCGGAGGCGTCGACACGCGCGATCTCCCGATCGCCGAGCTGCGCGCCGACGTCGCGCTCGTCACGCAGCGCCCGGTTCTCTTCTCGGTGCCGCTGCGCGAGAACCTCACGGCGGGCCGCGAAGACGCGGACTGGGACGACGTCCTGGCGGCGTGCGAGGCCGCGGGTGTCGACTCCTTCGGGCCGAAGCTCCCGGACGGCTACGACACCCTGATCGGCGAGCGCGGCGTCAACCTCTCGGGCGGCCAGCGCCAGCGGGTCGCGCTCGCGCGCGCCTTGGTGACCGGGGCACGAGTCGTCGTTCTCGACGACCCGCTGTCGGCCGTCGACACGCTGACCGAACGGCGGCTCGTCGCCCGCCTCCGTCCGGCGCTCTCGGGCCGCACCGTCCTTGTCGCGACGCAGCGTCTCTCGACCGTCGAGATCGCCGACCGGGCAGTCGTCCTCGTCGACGGGCAGATCGTCGAATCCGGCAAGCCGGCGGACCTGCTGCGCGCGGGCGGCGTCTTCGCGACGCTCTTCGGGGACGAGGTGATCGCCGCGTGAGGCGCCTCTGGCGGTACATGGAGGGACGCAAGCTGTTCGCGGCGCTGATGGTGCTCGTGGGCGCGGGCAACGCCGCGGCGCAGACCGGCGGCTGGCTCATCGTCCGGAATGCGATCGACCAGGGCATCGTCGTCCGGGACAAGCACGGAGTCATCGTCGGCAACGAGCATCACCTGACGATCGTCGTCGCCATCTACCTCGTCGTCGCCGCGGCGGGCTGGATCCTGCAGGCGTGGCTCATCCGCGGCCTCGCCACCATCGGCCAGGCAGTGGTGATCGCCTTGCGCCGCCACCTGTTCGACCACCTGACCGGCCTCTCGCTCCGCTACTTCTCGCAGCAGAAGGCAGGCTGGATCATCGCCCGCCTCACGAGCGACGTCGACGCCGTCTCGGACGTCCTCTCGCAGGGCATGCCTACCCTCGTCTCGAACCTCATCCTGCTGCCGGCGGCCGTGACCGCGCTCCTCATCGCCGACTGGCGACTCGGGCTCATCTCCTTCGTCGTCCTGCCCCCGACCCTCATCCTCTCGCGCTGGTTCCAGCGTGTCTCGCACTCGGCGAACCTCGAGCAACGGAACAGGATCGCCGCCGTGACGGCCCAGATCGCGGAGTCGGTGGCGGGGATGGCCGTCGTTCAGGCCTTCAACCGCGAGCGGCGCTTCCAGGCCGAGTTCGACGCGCTGAACGAAGCGAACCGCGCCCAGTCGACGTACGTGCAGAGGATCTTCTCGGTCTTCTTCCCGTCGATCGAGCTGCTCGGCGTGCTCGCGATGGGCGCAGTGCTCTATTTCGGCTCGCACCTCTACGAGCACCACACGCTCTCGATCGGGACGCTGATCACGGCGATCTACCTCCTGCAGCTCGTCTTCCAGCCACTGCAGGAGCTCTCGGACGTCTACGGGCAGCTCCAGTCGGCCGGCGCGGCGATGGTGAAGATCGTCAGCATCCTCGACGAGGAGCCGGAGATCTCCGACTGGCGTGTCGCCAAGCCGCTCCCGCGACTCGAGGGCGATCTGGAGATCGACTCGATCGTCTTCGCCTACGGCAAGGAGCCGGTCCTGCACGGGATCTCCTTCCACATAGCGCCCGGCGGGTGCTTCGCGCTCGTCGGCGAGTCCGGTCACGGGAAGTCGACGCTCGCGCGGCTGATCGGTCGCCACTACGACCCCGACGAGGGCGCGGTACGCGTGGACGGACACGATCTCCGGGACGTCGAGCTCCGGTCGTATCGCCGCCAGCTCGGCGTCGTGCTGCAGGATCCGTTCCTCTTCAGTGGCACGATCGCGTCGAACATCCGCTTCGCGAAGCCCGACGCGACGGACGAGGAGGTGGAGGCCGCAGCGGCCGCCGTCGGTGTCGACCGCGTCGCCGCGCGTCTCTCGGGAGGCCTCGAGCACGAGGTCCGCGAGGGAGGCGCCGGGCTCTCGGCCGGCGAGCGCCAGCTCATCTCGATCGCGCGGGCGCTGCTCGCCGACCCGCGCATCCTCATCCTCGACGAGGCGACCTCGAACATCGACCGGCCCACCGAGGTGCTGATCGAGCAGGCCCTCGACCGGCTCCTGCGCGGCCGCACCTCGATCATCATCGCCCACCGCCTGTCCACGGTCCGGCGCGCCGACGAGATCCTCGTCGTGGAGAACGGACAGATCATCCAGCGCGGAACCGAGCGGGAGCTGCTCGCCGCCGACGGGCCGTTCCGCCGCCTAGCGCACACGCTCGACGGCGGCGAGCCCGAGCTCGCGGCCGCGGGCTAGGAAGATTCGGGCGCGGTAGGGGTCTCGGCCGGCCGTTCGTGCCTGGCCTGGCCCAGCACGCGGAGCGTCACCGCCACCACGTTCGGATCGAACTGGCTGCCGGCGCCCTCAGCGAGCCTCCGCACCGCCTCGCGGTGGCTGAGCGCGCGGCGATACGGCCGGTCGGTCGTCATCGCGTGGTACGCGTCGCAGACGAAGATGATGCGTGATTCGAGCGGGATGTCCTCGCCGACCAAGCCGTCGGGATAGCCGCGGCCGTCCCAGCGCTCGTGGCAGTGGCGGACGATCGGCCGGACGACCTGGAGCCGGTCGATGGGAGCGATGATCCGCTCGCCGAGCTCGGGGTGAGTCTGGACGATCTTCCGCTCCGCTGCCGTGAGCCGGCCCGGCTTCGCGAGCACGTCGCTCGGGATCCCGATCTTGCCGATGTCGTGCAGGAGCGCTCCGAGCTCGAGGCACTTCAGCGCTCGCTCGTCGAGGCCGAGCTCGCGGCCGACGCGGAGCGAGAG
>DASSVO010000074.1:0-11995 GCA_035706005.1 Gaiellaceae bacterium
ATGTCCGTCCGCATGGCCGACAACGCGAGGCGCGCATTTTGTTGCGCCTGAAAGCGTTCGTTCATATCTGTCGTCGCGTTGAGCCCGCCGACGAACATCGTGAGGATGCCGGCCATGACGACCGAGAGGATCGCCATGGTCGTGAGCAGCTCGGGAAGCGTCATGCCGTCCTCCCGCTCGAGCCACGCCCGGATCCGCGCAGCCATCGCCTAGCCCGTCTGGGCGTGCCTCGCCTGCCGGATCAGGCTCGCGCCGTAGGGCGACCTGTTCTGCGGCGCGCCGAGCTGGGCGCCATGCCGCGCGAGCGAGAGCGTGATCGTCGGAGCGCCCGTGTCGATCACGTGCGTTCCCGGCTTCGGCGACTGGGAGACGACGAGGTTGGCGGGATAACCCCCGACGGATCCCCTGACCTTCCAGCCGAAGCCTCCGTCCTCGAGGATGCCCGAGGCGAACACGAACAGCTGGTGGCGCACGTCCGGGACGGTGAGAACGTGCCGGCTGGCCGCGTGATGCGTCGCCGGCTTCATCTTCGCCGGCTTGCTCGCGGCGAGGCTGACCGTCGCGCTTACGAGCAGGACGGCCGCGGCGACTGCGGTCAGGCGGGGAAGCGTGAGGATGCGCCCGGACACGCCTCGTGCATCGGAAGGTCTGCTCACGTCCGTGACCCCTCTAATGGGTGAAGTAGACGACGTCGGAGGTGAAGCCGGAGCTGCTCGAGGTCGATTGGAAGCTCTGGATCGGAGCGTTGACCAGCAAGAACTGCGAAGGCGTGGCTCCGCCGCCCGGGCTGCCGGCGGTGAGATACGTGTAGAAGTCGTGCCCCGCGAGGGTCTCGTCGCCCTCGTGGTAGACGGCGTGCGCGGCAGGCAGGTGCCCGCTTGCGAACCCGAGCTCGGCGCTGCCCGGTCCGATCACCGGCTCTCCGGGCACGACACGCTCGCCGACGTGCACGAGCGCCGGGGTCTCGGAGTAGAACATCTCGTCGTAGCTGCGACCGCCCACCACGATCGGCGTGTCGAGCTTCACGTAGACGGCCGGCGTGCCCTGCCAGAAGTTCGGGTCGATGTACACCACCGTGCCCGCCGCGAGCGCCACGTAGGGATGGCCGGACGTGAGGTCGACCCCCTGGTCGATCCGGCCGAACTGCAGGCCGGCGGTCGCCGGGAAGGGCACGGCATTCGCCTGGCCCTGGGCGCTGGTGAGTTGCGCCGTGGCCGAATGGAGCAGCTTGCGGAGATGGGCCACGCGCGCCATGACGGCATCCCGCCGGGCGCCGATCTGGACGGCGTGCTTGTTGGCTTCGAGCTGGTCGGAGAGGAGCTTGGCGCGGGCCGCAGCGCGGAGGTATCGCTGCTGGGCGTGCGCGAGCTTCCGGGCCCGGACGAGGGCGGCGGCAAGCCGGCTGTGCGCGGCGGACACCTGGGCGCTCGCCGAGTTGAGCCGGGTCTGCAGCTGGTCGACCGAGTAGAGCCCGGTTCCCCCGTCACGTCCGTACAGGGCGGCCAGCCCGAGCACGTCGTTCACGTACCAGCTCGCGTGGTTGTAGCAGTAGACCGCGCCGGAGATGTCGAACTGTCCGCCGCAGGCGGCGAGGTAGCGAGCGGCGCTGAAGATCGCGTCCGTCGGGTTGTTCGGATCCGCGACGCCGTCCCCGTTCGCGTCCGTGCCCCACCGCGCCCACGTCGAGGGCATGAACTGCATCCATCCGACGGCGCCGGCGGAGCTCGGCCCGAGGTTGCGTCCGAAGTCGGTCTCGACCTTGTTGATGGCGGCGAGCACCTCCCACGGGATGCCGTACTGGGCGCCGGCCGCCTGCCAGATGCCGCGCAGAGCGACGAAGGACATGGGGCCGTTCTGTGCCGCGGTGAACGGGACCACCGTGCTGTCGGGCGCGAAGGCGACCGAACCGGCGCCTCCGTTCCCGTGTGGGTGCACGACACGGAACGTGTCCGCGGCCGCGGTGCTCGAGAAGGCGAGCGCGAGCACCGCCCCGAGGAGGGGGAGAAGACGTCTCATGGCTACTGCTGGCCGGCGACGCGGAGCCGGGGCAGCGTGTCGGCTTCCACGGTCTCCTCGGCCGCCTCGTCCTCGGGCGGCTCCGGCTCCGGGTCGTTTTCCGGCACGGAGTCGAGCTGCGCGGCCGCCTTGACGGCCTGCTCCTTGAGAGCGCGCTCGAGGGCGATCAGGAAGTCGTGGCGGTTCGACGCGGCGTTGGCTGCCACCTCACGGTCGACCTTCTCCTCCAGCACGAGGTGGATCAGCGCGTCGCTGAACGTCTGCATCTGGAAGAAGTCGCCCTCGGCGATCGCCTCGGTGATCTCGTCGGGCTTGATGTCGCGGATCAGGTCGGCGATCCGGGCGTTCCCGATCATGACCTCGACGGCCGGGATGCGCCCACCGCCGATGCGGGGGAGCAGTCGCTGGCTGACGACGCCGCGGAGGACGCCGGCCATGATCGACCGGATCAGCGGCTGCTTGACGGCCGGGAAGAACTCGACCATCCGTCCGATCGTCTCCGAGGCGTCGACGGTGTGCATCGTCGAGAGGACGAGGTGACCCGACTCTGCAGCGGCGAGGGCGGTCTCCGCCGTCTCGGCGTCGCGGAGCTCGCCGATCAGGATCACGTCGGGGTCCTGGCGGAGGCCGCGCCGGAGCGCCTGCGAGAACGACGCCGTGTCGAGCCCGACCTCGCGCTGGTTGACGATGCAGCCGTGGTCGCCGTGCACGATCTCGATCGGGTCCTCGATCGTGACGATGTGCTGCCGACGGGAGCGGTTGATGTGGTCGATGACCGCCGCGAGCGTGGTCGTCTTTCCCGAGCCGGTCGCGCCGGTGACGAGCACGAGCCCGCGGTGCTCCTCGGCCAGGCGCCTGACGCCCGGGGGCAGCGAGAGATCGGAGAAATCCGGGACCTCGCGCGGGATCACGCGGAAGGCGATCGAGATCGAGCCGCGCTGCCGGAAGCCGTTCACGCGGAAGCGGGGCAGTCCCGCCGGCGCGTAGGCGCTGTCGAGCTCGCCCGTCTCGAGGAACGTCTGCAGCCGCTTAGGCGTCTCGGCGCAGACCTGCTCGAGTGCGAGCTCGAGGTCGCGCTCGTCGAGCTCGGCTTCGCCCTCCAGCTCGCCGAGGTTCCCGTCGCGGCGCACGATCGGCGGCCTCTCGACCTTGAGGTGGATGTCGCTGGCGCCAAGCTCGACGGCGCGGCGGAGAACGAGTTCGAGATCCATCGGCAGGCGTCCCATCGGCCGAGTACGGCGCGGCCTTTAGCCCCTTCCCCCGGATGGGTCGACGCGGCCGGCCATCTCGTTCATCCCTTCCCGGTCTGCGACGAGACGACGGGGGCGTCGCAGCGCCAGTACTGGTTGTGGGCATGCGCCGAGATCAGTTGGCACGACTTCGTGCTCATGTCCGGGAACCCGTCGAGCCGGCCCTTGGAGCAGCTCAGCATCGTCGGGTCGGACTTGCCGTCGACGGTGACCGCCTGGCAGCGGCTGAGCAGCCCGGCGTTCCTGAGCACGGTTCCATTCCTGATGACGGCCATGGCCCCGATCAGAAGTGCTCCGACGACGAGGATCTTCAGCAGCATGGTCTCTCCCGTTTGTCCGCCCGTCTGAGTCGGCGCCGAACCCGGCGGCGGCGATCCCTCGTTCGGACAGACTTCAGCGGGCGATGAGCGCCTCGAGCTCGCGCTCGAGCTCGGCGAGCTCGTTGCCGTGGCGCCCGATGCCGCCGCCGAGCGAGTCGAGCGTCTGCTCGAACCGCTCGCGCTCGTCGGCGACGAGCTCCTTCAGGCCGTCGCGCTCGGCTTCGAGCTCGCGGATCCGCTGCTCGAGCCGCGCCGCGTTCTGCTGGGCCGCCTCCGACTCGCGCTGGAGCTGCGTTGCGAGGTTCGCGAGCGCCTGCCGGTGCTCCTCGAGCTCGGCGCCGGTGGCCGCCAGCTCGGCCTCGAGCTCCACGATGATGTGCTTCTTGCGGCGCCAGCGCGGCGGCCGCGGCGCGGCCGGGGCGGACTCGAGCTCGTGTGCGGGCTCGACCGCCTGCTCGGTCCGGCCGGCGACGATCGCGACGGCGCCGAGGAACGTGGCGAGGCAGATCCCGGCGGCGTAGAGCACGCCCGAGAATCCGCCCACGACGAGGTAGGCCGCCGCGGCGACCGCGGCGCCCGTGAGGGCGGTGGCCGCAGCGGCGAGCGTGCGTGCGGGCGGGAGCCTCAACGCAGGTGACCACCCTGGATGATCGCGACGAGCTCCTGCGTCTTCGACAGGGCACGCTCGAGCCGGCTGTTGCGGTCGGCCAGCTCGTGCTTGAGGCGGTCGACCGCCTCCTGGTCGCGGAGCCGCTCGACGCGGATCCGCTGGAGCTCCGTCTCGAGCTCCTGCACGCGGCTCTCGCGTGCAGCCATCTCGCTGCCGAGCTCCTGCATCTTCCCGCGCAGCTCCTGCAGACGTGCCGCCTCGCTGTCGAAGAGGCCGAGCACGCGCTCGAGCGTCCGTCCCCAGACGGGCGCCGCCGTGGCTGCGCCGGAGGTGACGTTGTCGTTGCCCGAGGCCACGCTGATCGACGCGGCGTCGAGGAGGGAGGCGAGGGTGGAAGGCGTCACGACGCCGATCGCGACGGCTCCGGAGAAGTGCTCACGGATGCCCGCGATGCGCTCGGGGGTCGCGTCGGCGAGGACGACGCGGACGCTGCCGTCGCCGCAGCGGACGGGGGCGGCGCCGATCCGGGCGAGCTCCTCGCCGCCCACGCGGGCGGCGGATTCGCTGTCGATCACGAGGGGCTCGTCGTCGAGGTACTGGAGCTCCCAGCTGCGCGCGGTGTCGATCGCCGCGCTGCGCTCGTCGCCGGGCTCAACGCGCTGCTCCTGGCCGTACATCGTCTCGCTCTCGAAATAGTCGTCCACAGCTGGCCTCCAGTTCGGGTTAATCCCCGCAGTTATCGGCTGTCCCGAGGCCGTTCTTTAGGCGCCGAAGGCCTTACACCTGCGCGAGATAGACGCAGACGTCGCCGTCCGGAAGCGTCCGGCCGCTGCGTACGACCTCGTACAGGGCCGGCTCCTCCCGGTCGGCCAGGATCAGCTCGACCCTCTGACCCGCCTGCGGCGGGACGCCGGTCTGCGGAACGAGCTCGTATCCGTTCGGTCCGGGGACGAAGAGCGAGTACTCGACCGGCTCGGACGCGGCAGGGGTCTCGACCTCGTCGGCTGCCGTCTCGGCCGGCGGTTCGGGATCCGGTTGGGCCGCCGCGGGCGGGAGGTCCGCGCCCGTGGGCGCGAGCTCGGCGGCGAGCTGCCGGACGGCGTCCAGCGCCTCGAGCAGCTGCTGCGAGCCACGCTGCAGCTCCTCCTCCCGCCTGTCGGCGGCCGCGGCAGCGGCGGCGAGCCGCTCGATGGAGTGGCCGAGCTCCTGCTCGAGGAGCGTGCGCTGGGCCACGAGGGACTCCCGCTCGGCGAGGTGGCGATCCTGCTCCTCCGCGAGGATGCGGGTCTGCTCGTCGGCGGCCGTCTGCGCCTCCTCCGCGACTGTCTGGAGCCGTTCCAGTTCGGCGACCGCACGGTCGCGCTCGGCGGCGAGCGCGATCTGCGACTCCCGCACGCGCTCTGCCTGCTCGAGCAGCTCCCGGGCCTCGGCCAGCTCGGCCGTCAAGCCGTCGCGCTCTTCTGCGGCGCGGTGCAGCTCGGCGGCATGCGTCTCCTGCGTCTCGGCGTGAGCGGCCTGGATTCGGTCCACTTCGGCGCGCAGCTCGTCGCGCTCCTCGGCGGCGGGGGCGAGGCCGGCGAGCCGCTCGAGCGCATCTCCGAGCTCCTGCTGGAGCCGGTCGCGCTGGGCGGTGAGCTCGTTCCGCTCTGTCGCGTGCCGCTCCCGGTCCTCGGTGAGTGCCGTCTGTAGCTGATCGAGCTCCGTCCGGGTGTGCTCGTGCTCCTCCCGGAGCCGGCTCAGCTCCTGTTCGTGTGCGGCCTCCGCCGCGGCAATCGTTGCCTCGGTGCGCTCGATCTCGCTGCGCAGCCGATCGCGCTCCTCGGCCGCCGCGTCCGCGGCGGCGAGCTGGTCGAGCGTGCCTGCAAGCTCCTCCTGGAGCCGGTCCCGTTGCGCGACGAGCTCGCTCTTCTCGCCGGCGTGGCGCTCCTGCTCCTCGGCGAGCCGGCGCTCCTGCTCGGCCGCCGCGGTCTGGGACTCGGCGAGAGTCGTCTCCAGCCGCTCGATCTCCGCGGTCGCGCGCTCGTGCTCCTCGCGCAACCGGCTGAGCTCCTGCTCCACCTCGGTTCCGCTTTCGGCGAGCGCCGACTGGAGCTCGTGCTCGCGCTCGGCTGCTTCGGCGACTGCGCTCTCGAGCCTCGCGACGTCGGCCTGGAGCCGCTCCTGCTCGGCGAGGACGGTGGCCTGCTCCTCGGTGCGCGTGGCCTCGAGGCGCTCGATCTCGGCCCGCAGCTGTTTTATCTGTTCCGCGTCTTCCGGCTCTTCCGGCTCGGGCTCAGGCTCGGGCTCGGGCTCGGCGGCGGGGATCGCCTCGGCCTCGGGCGCGACTTCCTCCGGCGTGACTTCCTCCGGCACGAGCTCGTCCGGCACGACTTCCTCCGGCACGACCTCGTCCGGCTCGTCCTCGGTGTCCGGGACGATCTCGACCGGCGCCGCCACGGCGGCGGCCTCGACCTCGTCGATCTCCTCGACCGGCTCCGTCAGCTCTGCTCGCTCCTCGACAGGCTCGCTCTCCACGGTCTCCGGCTCTTCGGTCGGCGCGACGTCCGTGCGCACCGGCGGTGCGGCTGCAGTCGGCGCGAGGCGCAGCTTCGGGAGGCCGACAGGGCTCTCACCGTCTTCGGTCTCGTTGTCTTCCGGATGCAGGCCGAGCGCAAATCCGTACTCCGTGCGAAGCGCGCCGCCGCTCTGCATCGCCAGGGCATGCGCGACCGCTGCGCCCGAGGCGAAGCCGAGCTCCACGATGATCTGGCCGAGCGGTCGCTTCGAGCGCTGCTGCACCTCGAGCACCGTGGCGAGCTGCTCCTGGCTGATGAGCCCGAGCTCGGTCATCAGCTCGCCGAGCTGGCGCTGCGGGATGCGTTCGCTCTCAGGGGCGCTCATGGCCGAGTCGTGACTTGCCGCAGACGAATCACCCCGTCTCTATCGGCATGCGAAGCGCTGAACTTGACCGGGCCGCCGGACGCCCGGCGCCCTGCGAAACGCTTGTTCGAGGGATGGCGCTCGACGGCGATCCTGACGAGGATTCCGCCAGGACAACTGCGGCGTCCGGTTTGGCTACAGCGAGTCGAGGAGGAGCGCCGCATGTCCAGCACCATCGAGATGGGCCTCAGCCACAGGGACACCCTCCTGGAGGTCGAGCACGACGTGGAGCGCCGGGAGGCCGAGCGCAGCGAGCTGGCCCGCGAGATCGAGGCCCAGCACGAGCGGTTGCACACCCTTCGCGCGACCGTGCTCGAGGAGCTCACGAAGCAGCGCCGCGTGACCTTGCCGCGGTGGCCGAGCGGGCCGAAGGTCGCGCCCACCCTCGTCGACGAGGACGAGTGGTGGACGAAGATGCTCGGGAAGAAGCGGGCAGCCTAAGCCTCAGCGGCGTCCGGCGGCGGGGAGCTCGGCAGGTGCCGGGCTCCCCGGCGTTCGTCAAGGCGGGGAGCTGGTCGTCGCCGCACCAGTCGTCGTCGTCGTAGTCGTCGGCACAGTGGTCGTCGTCGGCACGGTGGTCGTCGTCGTGGTCGTCGCCGGCACCGTCGTGGCCGGCACCGTCCTCGTCGTGGCCCGCGTCGTCGTGTGAACCGTCGTGGTCTTGACCGTGGTCGTCTTCTTCTTCGTGGTCGTTTTCTGCTTCTTCTTCGTCGTCGTCTGCGCCTTCTTCTTGTGCTCACAGGAACCGTCGTGCTTGCGCGCGTCCTGCGCGGTGCGCGCGAACTGATAGCGGCCGCACCACGGCTTGTACGGCGGCGATCCCGGGCTCGCGAACTGCTCGACGGGCTGTCCCTGCAAGGCGGAGGTCATGTACGTGTGCCAGATCTGTGCCGGGAGCGTCCCGCCGGTGACGCCCGCGATCCCGTGCACGCCGCGCATCGGCCGTTCGTTCTCCGGATAGCCGACCCAGGTCACCGTCATGAGCTGCGGCACCCAGCCCGCGAACCAGGCGTCCGCGAAGCTGTCGGTCGTCCCCGTCTTCCCGGCGACGGGCCGCCCCGAGAGCGCGGCGGCCGTCCCCGTCCCGGAGCGGACGTTCGCCTCGAGGATCCGGGTGACCACCGCGGCGACCTTCGGGTCGACGACCCGCTTCCCCCGCGGCGTGGAGGCTCCCTCGGTCTGGCCTCCGGGGAACACGACCTTCGTCAGGATGGTCGGCTGGTGGGCGACGCCGCCGGCCGCGAGCGTCGCGTAGGCGCTCGCGAGGTCGAGCGGGCTGACCGGATTCGCGCCGAGCCCGACGGAAGGGACCGGCTTCAGCTTCGACTGGATCCCCATCTGCTCTGCGAGATCGGCCACCGGCTTCGGCCCGACGTCGAGCGTCAGCCGCGCGTAGACGGTGTTGTCCGAGAGGAGCGTCGCCTGCGTGAGGGGGATCCGGCCGGAGTACGTCTTCTCGAATGTCTGGACGTGCCAGTTGTTGGGCCCGCTGAACGGGGCGGAGAGGTACTTCGTCGTCCAGGGATTGATCTTCCGCTGCACGGCCTCCGTCAGGACGAACATCTTGAACGTCGACCCCGCCTGTCGTTGCCCGTCGGCCGCGATGTCGTAGGCAATCCGTTTTCCGGTCTGGGCTATGGCCATGGCGCGGATCTGGCCGGTGCCCGGGTCGATCGAGACGATGGAGCCCGCCGGGTCCTTCTTCCGGTCGAGCGTGCCGAGGATCGCGCGCGTGGCCTCCGCCTGTTTCTTCGAGTCGAGCGTCGTGTAGATGCGTAGCCCGCCGCGGCGGACCCGCTCCGCCCCGTACTGGTCCACGAGCTGGGAGGTGATGAAGTCGTTCAGGTACGTCTGACCGCCGAGCCCCGGTGTCCGCTTCGGATGCAGGCCGAGTGGACTGCGCACCGCCTGTCGGTAACGGGCCTCGGTTATGTCGCCGGACTGGACCATCGCCTGGAGCACCTCCGCCCGCCGCGCGCGTGCCGCGTCCGGCCGGGTGATCGGGTCGTACGCGGACGGCGCCTGCGGGAGCCCGGCGAGGAGCGCCGCCTGCTCGAGCGAGAGGTCCTTCGCATGTACGCCGAAGTACGTGATGGCGGCGGCCTCGATCCCGTAGGCCTCCCGGCCGAAGTAGATGTTGTTGAGGTACGCCGCGAGGATGCGGTCCTTGCTCCAGCGGCGGTCGAGTTGGACGGCGAGACACGCCTCCTTGATCTTCCGGCCGAGCGTCTGCTGCGGGCTGAGGTAGAGGTTGCGGACGAGCTGCTGCTCGATCGTCGAGCCGCCCTGCGCGAGCTGGCCGGACGAGACGTCGCTCCTCAGCGCGCGCAGGATCCCGATGTAGTCGATCCCGTTGTTCTCGTAGAAACGGCGGTCCTCGGTGGCGATGATCGCCTTCCGCATGACGGGGCTGATCTTCTCCAGCGGCACGGGCAGCCTCGAGCCGGTTGCGCCGAGCATTCCGAGCCGCGTGCCGTCGCGGGCGAGCAGGACGCTCGCGTGCGCCGGCCCGTGCACCTCGAGGCCGTCGAGGCTGCACGAGTACCAGAAGAACGGCCCGGCGACCGCGGAGCCGACGGCGAAGGCACCTATGAAGACGACGACGCAGGCGGCTGCGATCTGCAGCCCCCGTTTCCACCCTGAGCCTCGTTTGCGCGCGTTTCCGTCTCCCATGCGCCCGTCGGGTTAACGGCGCAGGTTCCCCCTGGTTACGGCCTCAGCGTCCGAGCAGGCGGGCGAGCAGGCCGCGCCTCGGCGGCTCGGGCTCGGAAGCCGGCGGCTCGGGCTCGCCGGCGGGCGGCTCCGGCTGCGGCTGCGGCGGCGCCTCGTCCTCGGGCGGGAGCATCGATCGCGGCACCGCTCCCCGCTCTCGCTGGGCGCGGATCGCGGCGTTCATCTCGTCCCGCTGCGACTCGTCCTCCACCGACTTCAGCGTACGACGCAGAGGGAGCGCTTCCTCTCGTAGGCTCGTTGCGCGATGTGCTTCGAGCCCGACTCCGAGCCCCCGATCCCGCGGATCTCGGGCGCCGCCGTCTCCCACGACGATCTCGTCCTCGAGAGCGACGACGGGAACCGGTTCGCGGCCTTCCGGGCGCTCCCCGACGGCGCTGTCTCGACCGGAGTCGTGACCCTCCCGGACGTCCGGGGCCTCTACCGCTTCTACGAGGAGCTCGCGCTTCGTTTCGCCGAGCGCGGCCACGCCGCCCTCGCCTTCGACTACTTCGGTCGCACGGCGGGCGTCGACAAGCGGCCGGACGACTGGGACTACCAGCCCCTCGTGCAGCAGCTGACGGTCGAACAGGTGCAGGCCGACGTGGGCGCGTGCGTCCGCGACCTGCGCGACGCCGGCTGCAGCCCGATCTTCACGGTCGGCTTCTGCTACGGCGGCAGCTCCTCGTGGGCCGCGGCGGCGTCCGGCCACGGCCTTGCGGGCGCCGTCGGCTTCTACGGCCGGCCGAGCCGGATGATCGAGCTCGTCCCGCGTCTCGAGGCGCCGATCCTGGCCCTGCAAGGCGGGGCGGACCAGGCCATCAGTCACGAGGACAACGTCGAGCTCGAGCGCACGCTGCAGGAGGCGGGCAAGGAGTACGAGCTGGTCGAGTACGAGGGCGCACCGCACAGCTTCTTCGACCGCAAGCAGGAGCAGTTCCGGGAAGCGTCGGACGACGCCTGGCGCCGTACGCTCGCGTTCATCGAGGCGAACTCCTAGCGCGAGGCGGCGCGCTCGGCGTACGCCACACGCTCGAACGGCCACTCGCCCTCGAGCCAGTCGGTGACGGCCCGCCACAGCTCTGCGTCGAGCTCGGGCCGGCTCGCGCGGACCCAGGAGAGCACCTGCGCGTCGTGCTGTTCGCTCTTGTCGGGATAGATGTACACGCAGCCGATCACTTCCTCGGTTGCGGGATCGAGAACGGTATAGGTGAAGCCCGCCCGCTTCTCGAAGTCGTCGGCGTGCCGTCGCAGGTCGCGCAGGTTGTCCTCCAGGCTGCGGTCGTCGGGCCAGGAGCTCGTCTCCCAGCCGGGCGTCGCGCGGATGTGCTCCCGCGAGCTCGACCACGCGTCGTAGTCGGAGTCGTTGTGCTGCGGCCCGAGCGGCTCGAGCCTGAAGTGCTCCGTCACGAGATCGCGCGGGGCGTCGAATCCGGGCGGGACGAACGGGCGCTCCATCAGACTTACATCCTCCTCGATCCGCGGCTCGGCAGGGACGCCTTGTGGGATGCGGCCCCGGAACCGGAGCCTCGGGCGTTTCCATTTCGCGCTGACGACCACAACCCTGGGGAGAGCGATCCCGAGGAGGAAGGACCGATGGCCGAGCTCGTCGCCGACTATTTCCTGAAGCGCCTGCGTGAGTGGGGCATCCACCGGATCTACGGCTACCCCGGCGACGGGATCAATGCCTTCCTCGGCGCGCTCGACCGGGCCGACGGTGATCCCGAATTCATCCAGACGCGCCACGAGGAGATGGCCGCCTTCATGGCGTGCGGTCACTCCAAGTTCAGCGGCCCCGACACGCTCGGCGTCTGCATGGCGACCTCCGGGCCCGGCGCCATCCACCTCCTCAACGGGCTCTACGACGCCAAGCTCGACCACGTTCCCGTGGTCGCGATCGTCGGCCAGCAGGCACGCAGCTCGCTCGGTTCGCACTACCAGCAGGAGGTCGACCTTCAGGTCCTGTTCAAGGACGTCTCCGACTACGTCCAGTACTGCATGGAGCCGGCGCAGGCGCGCCACCTGGTCGACCGCGCCTGCCGGATCGCCCTCGACCACAAGGCTGTCTGCACGATCATCGTCCCCAACGACGTCGCGGAGATGGACGCCGTCGAGTCGCCGCCGCGCACCCACGGCTCCGTCTACTCGAGCGTCGGCTACCGCCGCCCGCG
>DASSVO010000075.1:0-25431 GCA_035706005.1 Gaiellaceae bacterium
CCGCGGCGACCGACCGGCCAAGGTTCTACATCCTGATCCACTGATCCAGCCGCGCGCCGGGTGGCACTGGCCTCAAAGCTCGCGGATAGGTGCTGTCCGCCCTTGGTCCTACTCTTACCGCCCCTCATGAAGTGGCCTGTATAGGCCACCTCATCGGGTCCCCTACGTTCGGAGCACGGTGGCACTCGCAGCGACAAAGGCGCACCAGAAGAAGGCCGCGAAGGGCGCGAAGTCCAGGCTTCGCCGTTCGCTCGATGCCTCGCCCGAGTATCTGCCCGGCGCCACCGCCTTCTCGGACGATCCGGAGCTGACAGATGCCTACTCGCTGGTCAAGCTGGTCAAGAAGCATCTCTCCGGCGGCCAGGCTGGCACGGTCGGAGACCTGTGGGATCGGATGGCACCGACGCTCGACCTCTCGAAGCCAGGTGGCCGTCCGCGCAAGCCGGGCTCCTGGGGTCTCGCCTACATCGGCTACGTGATGAGCCGGAGTGCGGAGCTTTACGGCTTCTGGAACAACCAGCTCTCCAAGCCGCTCTGGGTCGAAGCAGGATTCGAGGGACGGCGTCCCTACCCGACGGCCTGGCGTCGCTTCGGCGAACTGGAAGCTGAAGCGTGCATCGAGGCGTTCGAGGACGGAGCCGACGAGCTGCTCCAACTGGCCATGAGCAAGGAGCCTCGTATCGGCCGTGAGGTCTATATCGACGCGACGGCCGTCCATTCGCGGGCACGTCTCCATCACGACTGCCCGGATAAGAAGGCCTGCAAGGCTGCCGGACGCACGAAGCAGACCCTCGACAGCGCCTCGCCGGAGGAAGTGAAGAGCGCGCGGGAGGAAGAAGCAAAGAAGCCCGCGCCGAAGAAGCTGCGCCATCCCGATGCTGCCCGCTCCTCGAAGCCGGAGGAGGGCGACAAGTATCCCCACTACGTCTGGGTCGGCGACCACCGCTATGGCGTCCTCGACACGGATGTCGGCGTTCGCGCCTACAAGTCGAAGAGCGGCAAGACGAAGAAGTTCTGGCCGGGCGCCTACGACATGGTGGCGGTCGATGGCTTTACCGGCGGATCGCTGCGCAACCTTCTCGCCCCGGCGAACAAGATGGAGCACAACCTCTGGGCACCGCTGATGCTTCAGACGATCCACTCGATGGGTGGCGTCGTCCCGGAACTGGCCGCCGGTGATCGCGGCCACTCGGTCGAGCACGTCTTTCGCTGGAACGCCGAGCACGGAATCATCTCGGCTCTCCCCTTCCGCCAGCCCCACCAGTCGGTCGAGCGGCACGACATGCGCTGCCTCGCCTTCGACGAGCACGGCGTCGGCCGCTGCCCGAACTGCGGCGGCCCGGGCGACCAGTTGCCCGGCTTCACCTTCACCAGCCACGGCTACCCGCGCGTCCGCTTCCGCTGCGCCAGCCCGAACACGGTCGCCTGCATGACCGAGACCTGGGAGCTGAACCCGGCTGAGCACAAGAACGGCTGGCGCTCTCTGATCGGCATCTCGCGCCTTTCCGGCCGCTACCAGGCTGCGCGGAACACCCAGCAGCATCACGAGCGCACCTTCCGCGACCGTCGCAAGCGCTATTACGTCGATGGCGCCGATGAAACCGGAAAGATCAAGCGCTTCGGCCTCGCCGCGCACCGGCTCCGAACGGCAGTTGCGCGCTTCATGGAGTGGTTCCGCATCTGCCTTTGGAACGGCTATCTGCCCGGCTACCAAGGCAAGCAGAACACCCTTGTGCCGAAGCTCCGCTCGCCACGCGATCGGATCCGCACGACCCGCAACGTTCGTCGCTGGCAGGGGCTCGATCTCCCCTACGGCCCGCAGGCGTTCGCTCTCGGCCTCGCACCGGACGACAAGGTGCCGCCCTGGCGACCACCACCAGAGAAGAACAAGGCAGAAGTCGCGCCGGACGACCCGGACGACGACTAAGCCGGAACTTCTCCTCCACCAGCACTAAGTCGCAGCGCCGCTCGGGATCACCCCTGGGCGGCGCTCGCTCTTTCCGCGCTGACCCTTACCGCGACGAACGCTCGGAGACCGCGGAGTAGCGGTAAAAGCCGCCTCCGCGGCGCTTTTCCGCTGACCAAGAAAAATTGGCCGACTTTTGAAATCGCTTTTGAAAACGACGGGAGAGGCGCCTACCGGAGTCGAACCGGTGTACTGGGTTTTGCAGACCCATGCCTAACCACTCGGCCAAGGCGCCGCGCGCGGGGCATGGTATCCGGGCTGCGCCGGTGCGCTAGGCGGCCGCGCCGGCGAGCTCGGGGATGATCTCGTCGCCGAACGCCTGCAGCGTCTCCTCCTGCCCGTGGGTCATGAGGTAGATGTTGAACTGGTCGACGCCGATCCCCTCGAGCTCCTGCAGCTTCGCCTTCGCCTGTTCCGCCGTCCCGAGCACGCAGAAGCGGTCGCAGATCTCGTCGGTGACGAACTCGCCGTGCTTCGCGCCGACGCGCGAGTGCTCGTTGTAGTCGTAGAACTTCCGCGCCTGGACGTAGTCCGTCAGCGCCTTCGGGACGGCGCTGCCGTCGGCGCCGTAGCGGTCGATCAGGTCCATGACGTGGTTCGAGACCATGGCCGGGAACCACCGCACCTGCTCGCGGGCGTCGGCGAGATCCCCGGAGATGTGGGCCGGGGCGCCCACGATGCACCTGAGCTGTGAGGGATCGCGTCCCGCCTCCTCGGCGGCGCGGCGCGCAGTCTCCATGATCCACTGGATGATCTCCGGGTCGGCGAGCTGGATGATCACGCCGTCGCCCACCCGGCCGGCAACCGCCAGCGCCTTCGGCCCGTAGCCGGCGACCCACATCGGGATCCTCGGCAGCTCCGGCCGCACCCACTTCAGCTGGAGCTGCTTGTCGTTCCAATCGACCTCGCCGCCGTTCATGAGCTCGCGCACCATCGCGCAGGAACGCTCGAACTCCGCGACCTTCATGGGCTGCCGGCCGATGTAACGGACCGCCGAGTCGCCGCGCCCGACGCCCATCGCCATCCGCCCGTCCGACAGGTCGTGGAGCGTCGCGTACGCGCTCGCGAGCACCGTCGGGTCCCGCGTCGCCGGGTTCGTCACGAAGTGCCCGAGCCTGATCGTGGAGGTTTCCCGCGCCGCGACCGCGAGCATCGGCACCGACTCCTGCCACAGCACGTGGGAGTCGTACGTCCACGCGTAGCCGAACCCGTGACGCTCGGCGAGCTGGATCAGCTCGAGCCAGCGCGAGAACGGCGGGTCGGGCAGCACGGTGACCCCGAAGTCCATCTGCCCGAGCCTATCGCCGCCTGGCCCCGGCGACCAGGTCGTAGCTGCCGCCGATCAGCTCGCGCACGAGCTCGTCGGACGCCGCGCCGCCGCACGTGATCGTCAGCCAGTGGCGCTTGTTCAGGTGGTAGCCGGGCTCGATCTCGTCGTACGTGCCGCGCAGCTGCTCGCCGAGCTCCGGCTCGCACTTCACGCTCACCTGCAGCGGCTTCCGCTGCAACTGGGCGATCGCGAACATCTTCCCGCCGACCTTGAAGACGGACGTCTGCGGTCCGAACGGGAACTCCTCCAGCGCGTCCCGCTGCGCGAGGCAGAACCGTCGCAGGACTGCCGGAGTCAGATTCCCTCCAGCACCTTCGTCGTCAGCCTGTCGAGGGCCTGCACCGAGAGCTCGAGGTGCTCCTCCTTCGTGTCCTCGAGCTTCGTGTGCGAGAGCCCACGCAGGGATTGGACGAACAGCATCACCGTCGGGACCCCCGCTCGCGCGACCTCGGCGGCATCGTGGAGCGGCCCCGACGGCAGCCGGTGCGACGCGCCGGCGACCTCGCGGATCGACTCGTCCGCGAGCTCGATCAGCCGGTCGTCGAACGGGATCGGCTCGATGCTCCAGATCCGCTCCCACTCGACCTCGACGTCTTCCTCGCCTGCGAACCGCTCGCCCGCCTCGCGTGCGAGCTCGAGCAGCCGCGCGAGCTTCCCGGCGTCGAGGTGCCGCTGGTCGAGGAGCTGCTCCGCGGTCTCGACCACGGAGGTGACGATGCCGGGCCGGCAGACGAGGCCGCCGGACGTGCAGACCGCGCCGTCCCCCACTTCCGCGGCGATCGGCCGGATCTCGAGCGCGAGCTTCGCGGCGCCTGCGAGCGCGTCTCGGCGCTGGTCCATCGGGGTCGAGCCGGCGTGCGCTGCCTGGCCGCGCCACGTGACGAGGTGGCGCTCGACGCCGAAGGTGCCGAGGACGACGCCGAGCGGCAGGTCGAGGGACTCGAGCACGGGGCCTTGCTCGATGTGCAGCTCGAGGTAGGCCGCCGCGTCGGCGAGCCTTCCACGCGCCTCGTGGGCGCGGTCGAGGTCGACGCCGTGCTCGGCGAGCGCGTCCGGAAGCGCGATCCCGTCTGCGTCCCGGCGCTGGCGGAGATCGTCCTGATCCGCCATCGAGCCGGCCGCAGCGGAGGAGCCGAAGAGCGAGCGGCCGAAACGCGCGCCCTCCTCGTCCGCCCAGTCTACGAGGCGCACGGTCAGGGGCGGAGTGCCTTCCTCCGCGACCCGTCGCAGGACCTCGACGCCCGCGAGGACGTTGAGGCAGCCGTCGAGCCAGCCGCCGTTCGGCACCGAGTCCATGTGGCCGCCGATCAGGAGCGCCCGTTCCGACTCGCCCCGGAGCGTGAACCACTGGTTGCCCGCCTCGTCGATCTCGTGCTCGGCGCCGGTCGGCGCGACCTTCTCGCGCAGCCAGGCTCTCCCCCGCTCCCACGTCTCCGTCCACGCGACGCGCTGCGCCCCGTTCTCGTCGCCGGTGAGCTCGCGCAGCTCCTTCAGCTCGGCGACGGTGCGCGCGGGATCGAGCGGCATGCGGCGATCGTATCGCTCCCCGTTTCCGTCTCTTCCGTGATAAGACGGGGGCGGTGTCGAACGCGGCCGTCGCAGTCCAGTCCCCCCGCGCTCGTCCGCGCCGCGCGAGCCTGATCGGGGGACTCGGCCGTGCGGCCCTTGTCGTCCTGGTCGTCGCCGCGCTGCTCGGCCTGTGGGAGCTCTACCACTGGGTCTGGGTGAAGACCGGCTGGACCTGGCCCTTCGTCGTCAACGACACCTCCATGCCGCACATCTGGACGATCTACCACGCCTTCGGCCAGCCGGCCCAGGTCAACCAGCCGACGCTGCTCCACGTGCTCCTCCACAAGGCGGCGTTCACCGCGAAGGAGGCAGCCGCCGGCTTCGGGCTCGGCGCCGTGATCGGATTCGTCCTGGCGGTGATCCTCGTCCACGCGCGCCTGCTCCAGCGCGGCTTCCTGCCCTACATCGTGGGCAGCCAGACCGTGCCGATCCTCGCGATCGCGCCGATGGTCGTCCTCTGGGTCAACCCGAGGCTGCCCGGGCCGCTGCAGGGCTGGGGCGCAGTCGCGGTGATCGCCACTTACCTCACCTTCTTCCCCGTCACGATCAACACGCTGCGCGGGCTCCAGTCGGCGGACGCGCAGGCTCTCGAGCTGATGCGGACGTACGCCGCGAGCCGCTGGGCTGTGCTCTGGAAGCTCCGCGTGCCGGCGTCGCTGCCGTACCTCTTCTCGGCGTTGCGGCTCGCGGCGACCGCCAGCGTCGTCGGCGCGATCATCGGCGAGCTGCCGACGGGCCTCCAGGACGGGCTCGGCGGCGCGATCATCAACTTCAACCAGTACTACTCGATCGAGCCGCAGGAGCTGTGGGCGACCAACGTGATCGCAGCCGCGCTCGGGATCGCGTTCTTCGTGATCGTCGTGCTCGCCGAGAAGGCGATCGTCCGCCGCGCCCCGGAGGAGCTCGCATGAACGACCAGCCGGTCGTCCGTCTCGAGAGAGTGACGAAGACGTTCCCGCGTGGGCGCGTCACCGCCCTGCAGGACATCGACCTCGAGCTCGCGCCGCGCGAGTTCGTGTCGCTGATCGGCCCGTCCGGCTGCGGCAAGTCGACGCTCCTCCGCGTGATCGGCGACCTGATCGAGCCGACCGCCGGCTCCGTCAGCGTGAACGGGAAGAGCGCGCGGCAGGCGCGACGGGACGGCGACTACGGGATCGTCTTCCAGGACGCCGTCCTCTTCGACTGGCGCACCGTCTCCAAGAACATCGCCCTGCCGCTCGAGATGCTCGGCTGGAGCCGACAGCGGCGGCGGGAGCGCGTCGCAGCGATGCTCGACCTCGTCGAGCTCACCGGCTTCGCGGACCATCATCCCTGGCAGCTCTCCGGCGGCATGCAGCAGCGCGTCGCCATCGCGCGGGCGTTGTCCTTCGAGCCGGCGCTTCTGCTGATGGACGAGCCCTTCGGCGCGCTCGACGAGATGACCCGCGAACGGCTCAACCTCGAGCTGCTCTCGATCTGGGAGCAGACGGGGAACACCGTCGTCTTCGTCACGCACTCGATCTCGGAGGCCGTCTTCCTCTCGGGCCGGGTCGTCGTGATGAGCCCGCGGCCGGGGCGGATCGCGGGGACGATCGACGTCGACCTCCCCTACCCCCGCACGGTCGAGACGCGCGACGCGCCGCGCTTCTTCGAGCTCGTGACCGAGGTGCGGGAACTCCTGCGCAGTCGCGGCGAGCACCTGCTGCCGGAGGAGGAGGCAGTCCTCGAATGACGCTCCGCCTGCGGATCGGCACCGTCATCGAGTGGCTGCCCCCGCTCGTCGTCTTCGCGCTCGTCGTCGGGCTCTGGGAGGGCCTCGTGCGCGCGCTCCACGTCCAGCAGTTCCTGCTCCCGAAGCCGAGCACGATCGTGAGCGTGTTCTGGACGGAGCGCCACGTGCTCTGGCCGGCCGGCTGGTACACGTTCAAGGAGGCGCTGGGCGGCTTCGCGATCGGCTCCGGGGCCGGCGTCGTCGCGGCGACCGTGGTCGGCCGCTTCCGCACCGCGGGCAAGGCGCTGATGCCGGTCTTCATCGCGGCGAATGCCGTCCCGATCATCGCCTTCGCCCCCATCTTCGGCGCCTGGTTCAACCCGATCACGATGCAGTCGAAGATGGCGATCGCCGCCGTCCTCTGCTTCCTGCCGGTGATGGTGAACACCCTCCGCGGCCTCCAGAGCGCACGACCGCGCCAGGTCGATCTGATGCGCTCCTACGCCGCGAGCGAGCTCGAGATCTGGCGACGCGTACGCGTCCCGACCGCGCTGCCGTTCCTCTTCGCCGCGCTCAAGGTGGCGAGCGTGCTGTCGATGATCGGCGCCATCGTCGGCGAGTACTTCGGCGGCGCACTCAACGCGCTCGGCGTGACCATCAACACCGACGCGCAGGTCTTCCGCTTCGACGCCGCCTGGGCCGGGATCCTCGTCGCCTCGCTGCTGGGGATCGCGCTCTACAGCGCCGTCGTCGTCGCCGAACGGCTCGTCGTCCGCTGGAGCCCGGAGGCGCGAGCCTCGTAATCGATGAGCGGACGCGCAAGAATCGGCCGAAGCACCACCAACGGTCACGTACGGAAAGGGGAGGGCATGAGAAAGCGGTGGGTTGTGGTCGGAGCGCTCGCTGCGGCGATCGCAGCGGTCGTCGCGACCGGAGCGGCGTCGTCGTCCGCAGCGTCGAAGTCGTCGAAGCTGACGTCGGTGACGATCCAGCTGCAGTGGGTGCCGCAGGCGCAGTTCGCGGGCTACTACGCGGCGCAGGATCTCGGCTACTACAAGGCGGCCGGACTCAACGTGAAGCTCCTGAACGGGGGGCCGCAGATCGTCCCCGGCCAGGTCGTCGCGTCGGGCCGGGCGCAGTTCGGCGTCAACTGGCTGACCGCCCTCCTCGCTGCGCGCGACACGGGGACGAAGCTCGTCGACATCGCGCAGACGTTCTCGCGCTCGGGCATGACCGAGCTCACCTGGAAGTCCTCCGGCCTCAACACGATCGCGAAGCTGAAGGGCAAGAAGGTCGCCAACTGGCTCGGCGGTGACCAGTACGAGCTGTTCGCCGCGCTCACGGCGCACGGCATGGATCCGGCGCAGAACAAGGGCGTCACGATCGTCCAGCAACCGTTCGACATGGGGCTGCTCCTGAACCACCAGGTCGACGCCGCCTCGGCGATGACCTACAACGAGCTCGCGCAGGTGCTGGAGACGAAGAACCCGAAGACCGGGAAGCTCTACAAGCTCTCGGACCTGAACGTGCTCAAGATGCAGAAGCTCGGCTTCGGGATGCTCGAGGACAACCTCTTCTCGACCGCCTCCTACCTCCAGAGCAAGGCGCACCAGAAGATCGCCGAGAAGGTGATCGGCGCGACGCTCGCGGGCTGGATCTTCTGCCGCGACCACGTGAAGAAGTGCGTCAACTTCACCCTCCAGGCCGGGCCGACGCTGCCCCGCACGCACCAGCTCTGGATGATGAATCAGATCAACCAGCTGATCTGGCCGAACACGGGCGGGATCGGGATCATGGACAAGGCGTCCTACACCCGGACCTGGAAGCTCATGAAGAAGTTCGGCGGAATCAAGAAGGCGCCGTCGGCCGGCACCTATCGCACCGACCTCGCGAAGGCGGCCGTCAACGGGCTGAAGAAGCAGGGGATGGACGTCTTCGGCAAGCACTACAAGCCGATGGTCGTCCACCTGACCGCGGGCGGGAAATAACCGAAGACGGAGACCGAGAAGGGAGATTCGCTCATGTCCTTGCTCATTCGGGGCGGCCGGGTCGTGACGGCGGCCGACGACTACGTCGCGGACGTGCTCGTCGCGGGTGAGCGAATCTCCCTGATCGGGGCCGACCTCGACGTCCCGGCCGAGCGGACGATCGACGCAAGCGGCAAGTACGTCCTGCCGGGCTGCATCGACCCCCACACGCATCTCGACATGCCGTTCGGCGGCACGGTCACGATCGACGACTTCGAGTCGGGGCAGGGGTCGGCCGCCTGCGGCGGCACCACGTGCCACGTCGACTTCTGCATCCAGGGGCGGGGACAGACCTTCGCCGAGGCGCTCGAGGGGTGGCACGCGAAGGCTAACGGCAAGACGCTGATCGACTACGGCTTCCACATCGCCGTCACCGACGTCGCCGACGAGGAGCGTCTCGAGGAGCTCGCGACGCTGCCCGAGCACGGCATCACCTCGTACAAGCTCTTCATGGCGTACAAGGGCGTCCTGCAGGTCGACGACGAGACGCTCTTCCGCGCGATGGAGGTCGCAGCCGCGAGCGGGGCGCTCGTGATGGTGCACGCGGAGAACGGGGACGCGATCGACGTCCTCGTGCGCGAGGCGCTCGCGCGCGGCGACACCGCACCGCTCAACCACGCGCTGACGCGGCCGCCCGAGCTCGAGGGCGAGGCGACGAACCGCGCCATCCAGCTCGCGCACATCGCCGGCAGCCCCCTCTACGTCGTCCACGTCACCTGCCGGGAAGCCGTCGAGCCGATCCGCCGCGCCCGTGAGCAGGGCTGGAGCGTCTGGGGTGAGACGTGCACGCAGTACCTCTTCCGGTCGATAGACGACCTCGCGCTACCGGATTTCGAGGGCGCGAAGTACGTCTACTCGCCGCCGGCGCGCGACCCCGCGAACCACGACGTGCTGTGGGACGCGGTGCGCACCGATGCGCTCTCTGCGATCTCGACCGATCACTGCGCGTTCCTCTGGGACGGGCAGAAGACCCTCGGCAAGGACGACTTCACGAAGATCCCGAACGGCGGTCCCGGCCTCGAGGACCGGCTGAAGATGATCCACCACTTCGGTGTCCGCAGCGGCCGGATCAGCCTCAACCGGATGGTCGATCTCCTCGCGACGCAACCGGCGAAGCTGTTCGGCCTCTACCCCCGCAAGGGGACGATCGCGGTCGGCGCGGATGCCGATCTCGTCATCTTCGATCCCGAGCGGCGGGAGACGATCTCGGCCTCGGCGCACCACTCGAAGTGCGACTACAACCTCTACGAGGGCACCGAGATCGTCGGCGCGCCGGAGCACGTGCTCCTACGCGGCTCGCTCCTCGTCGAGGACGGCGAGCTCGTCGCCGCGCCGGGCACGGGGCGGTTCGTGCGGCGTGCGCGCTTCGGGGAGCAGCTCGCGGTCGAGCCGATTGCCGCTGGCTAGCAGGGATTTACGGTCTGCAAACAGAAGTGGGATAGCCTCGTGCAGGTTGTGGGGGACCCGATCGCACCGCGGGCTTGGCGCCTCGGGCTGCTCGTCGGGATCGTCCTTGCGTCCTCGGCGCTCCTCCCGGCCGGCTCCTCCGCTGCCGCCACGCGCGCAAAGGGTCTCGACGTCTCGAACTGGAACGGCCGGATCGCGTGGGCCAAGGTCGCGTCCGCCGGCTACCGCTTCGTCTTCGGCAAGGCGACCGAGGGCACGACCTACACCGACGCGACCTACACGACGAACCGGAACGGCAGCGAGACCGCGAACCTCTATTTCGGCGCCTACCACTTCGCGAAGCCGGCCGGGTCGAGCATCGGAGCCGCAACAGCGAGCGCGATCGCCCAGGCCGACCACTTCCTCGCGGTCGCCGCACCGCAGCCGGGAGAGCTGCCGCCGGTGCTCGACCTCGAGACGACGGGGAAGCTCCCGAAGTCGCGGCTACTCGCCTGGACACTCGCCTGGCTCGGGCAGATCTATGCCCGCACCGGCGTCAACCCGTTCCTCTACACGTCGCCGAACTTCTGGAAGCTGAACCTCGGCAACTCGACGGCCGCCGCGGCCGCAGGCACCGACCTGTGGGTCGCGCACTGGACGTCGGGGAGCACCCCGCTGGTCCCGGCCCAGAACTGGGACGGGGCCGGCTGGACCTTCTGGCAATGGACGAACTGCGTCAGGGTGCCCGGGATCAGCCGCTGCACCGACGCCGACCGGATGAACGGCGCGCAGCTGGCCTCCGTGGCGATCCAGCCGTATCCGACCGGCCCTCCGGTTCTCTCCACACCTCCGACGCTCGTCGGCCCGCCGCAGGCGGGACAGCTGCTCGCCGCCGTGCCCGGCACATGGGAGGGCGGGAAGCCGCTCCAGTTCACGTACCAGTGGAAACGTTGCGACGCAGCCGGGGCCAACTGCGTGACGATCCCGGCCGCGGTCGCGGAGTCGTACCGCCCTGTGAGCACCGACGTGGGTCACTCGCTCAAGGCGGTCGTCACCGCCGCCTCCACGGACGGGACCCTGTCGGCTGCGACGACTCCGACGGCCGCGGTCACCCCCGCGGGCACGCCCCCGGCCGCACGGCCGGCGAACATCGCCCCGCCTCAGGCCGTCGGCAGCGCGCAGGCCGGGCAGCTGCTGACCGCGAACGTCGGCACCTGGAGCGGCTCGCCGAAGAAGTTCGCGTACCGCTGGCGCCGCTGCACCTCCAGCGGCCTCTCCTGCATCGCGATCCCGCACGCGACGCAGTCGCATTACACCCTCACCCCCGACGACATCGGCTCCACGCTCTCCCTCGTCGTGACGGCCACCGGCACGGGCGGGGCCGCTTCCGCCACCGCTGCGGCGACCGCCGTCGTCGTGGCCGCGCCGCTGCCGCCCCTCTCGACCGGGAGCCAGACGGTCCGCCGCGGGATCGCCGGCAACCTCCAGACCGACGACGCACGCGCCTCCGTCACGTGGCAGCCGGGCGCCGTCCGGATCGGGCGGACGGTCTTCCTCGACACGTTCACCGGCTCCCTCGCGGTGCCCGGAAGCGAGGTCTCGCTCACCGTCCCGGGGGTCGGCAAGGGCTTCAAGTGGCCGCTCGACCTCGTGTACGCGCAGCCGCAGCCGCACCGCACGGTGCTCGGGTACTCGACCGACGGGAAGGTCTACCACTCCGTGCCGGCGCTCCAACCCGGCCAGCTCCCTCCCGGGACGGCGGTTGGCTCGTACGTCGACGCGACCAACCACACGCACGTGCTGACACGGACGCCCCTGCAGCTCGCGCTGTTCAAGCAGGGCGCGTGGGGCGACCCCACGTACACGGCGGCGAACGGGCCGACGCTGAGGAGACAGATTCCGCTCGAGGTTCTGCCCCACCGCTCCGATCACTCCCTGCTCCTCCTGACCAGGCTCTCCCTGAGCGCGCAGGCACGGATCTCGGCGTCGGTGATCGGTGGTCGGCGGACGGTTCCGATCCTCGGCAAGGGGAGCCGGCTCGGCGTGCGTCTGGCTTCCGGCCGGGCGTTCGGAGTGGCGCAGGCCTACCGTCCCCGGCCCGGCACCGTCATCGTGCGGCTGCGGCTCAACGCCCGCGGCTGGCGTCCTGGCTCGTACCGGGTCCGCTTCGTGGCCCTCGATCCGTGGGGACGGCGGAGCGCCCTTTCGCTCCGGTTCCGCTATCCGTGAGCTAGCGCGCGCAGGCTGAGCAGCTCGTACGCGACGTTCGCCGCGGCGAGGGCCGTCTGCTGTCCGGCCCCGTCGTAGGGCGGCGAGACCTCGACGACGTCGGCGCCCACGAGATCGATCCCGCGGAGGGCGCGCAGAAAGGACAGCGCCTCCGCCGTCGAGAGGCCGCCGACCTCCGGGGTGCCCGTGCCCGGGGCGAAGGCCGGGTCGAGTACGTCGATGTCGAAGGAGAGGAAGACGCGGCGGCGTCCGATCCGCTCGCGGACGAGGCTCGCGTAGCCCCCCGACCCGAGGGTCCGCAGCTGGTCGCACGAGAGGACGGCGAAGCCGAGCTCGCGGGCCGAGTCGATGTCCTCGGCGCCGTAGAGCGAGCCGCGCAGGCCTGCCTGCACCGACGCCGCGGGCTCGATCAGGCCTTCCTCGAGCGCCCGCTTGAACGTGGTGCCGTGGAAGAAGCGCTGCCCGAAGTACTCCTCCCACGTGTCGCCGTGGGCGTCGAGCTGGACGAGGGCGAGCGCCCCGTGCCTGCGCGCGAGCGCGCGCAGCTCCGCGAGCGTGACCGAGTGGTCGCCGCCGAGGGCGAGCGGGAACACGCCGGCGTCGACGAGCGGCGCGAGCGCCTCCTCCACCTGCCCGTACGTGCGCTCGGTGTCGCCGGGTGACACCGGCAGGTCGCCGTAGTCGACGACGGAGAGCGTCTCCACCACGTTCACGTCGAGCGCGGGGTTGTACGGCCTGAGCAGCGCCGAGGCGGAGCGGATCGCCTCGGGACCGAAGCGCGGCGCCGTCCGGTAGCTCGTCGCCGTGTCGAAGGGGATGCCGTAGACCGCGGCGTCGACGCCAGCGAGGTCGGTCGTGTGCGGCGCGCGCATGAACGTCCGGATCCCGGCGAAGCGCGGCATCACCCGCGCATCGAGCGGCCGGTGATGCGGGTCCGACACGACCGCGGACGCTACCGCGTCTGCGGAAAGCCGAGGTCGATCTGCGACGTCGCGGGATCGGGCCAGCGCGAGGTGACGACCTTGCCCCGTGTGTAGAAGTCGATCGCCTCCGGTCCGTACACGTGGAGGTCGCCGAAGAGCGACGACTTCCAGCCGCCGAACGAGTAGTAGGCGACCGGCACCGGGATCGGGACGTTGATCCCGACCATCCCCGCCTGGACGTCGAACTGGAACTGCCGCGCAGCGCCGCCGTCGCGCGTGAAGATCGCGACGCCGTTGCCGTACGGGCTCTCGTTGACGAGCCGCACGGCCTCCTCGTACGTCTCGACGCGCGTCACGCCGAGCACCGGCCCGAAGATCTCGTCGACGTACGCCTTCATCTCGGGCGTCACGTCGTCGAGCAGGGTCGGGTTGAGGAAGAAGCCGTCCTCGGGCACGCCGTCGCGGCCGTCGACGACGACCGTCGCGCCCTCGCCCGGCGCGTTCTCGACGTAGGACGCGACCTTGTCGCGATGCTCGCCCGTCACGAGCGGCCCCATCTCCGAGGACGGATCCATCCCGTCGCCGACCTTGACCTTCGGGATCCGATCCCTGATCGCGTCGACGAGCGGCTGCGCCACGTCCCCGACGGCCACGACGACCGAGACGGCCATGCAGCGCTCGCCCGCGGAGCCGTAGCCCGCCGAGATCGCCGCGTCCGCCGCGGAGTCGACGTCGGCGTCGGGCAAAACGATCATGTGGTTCTTCGCGCCACCGAGCGCCTGGCAGCGCTTGCCGTTCGCCGTCGCCTTCTCGTAGACGGCGCGCGCGACCGGCGTCGAGCCGACGAACGAGATTGCCGCAATGCCGGGATGCTCGAGCAGCGCGTCGACGGCGACACGGTCGCCCATGATCACGTTGAAGACGCCGTCCGGCAGGCCCGCCTCGCGCAGCAGCTCGGCCACCCAGAGGGCCGCGGACGGATCCTTCTCCGAGGGCTTGAGCACGAAGCAGTTGCCGGACGCGATCGCCGGCGCCCACATCCACATGGGCACCATCGCCGGGAAGTTGAAAGGCGTGATGCCGGCGACGACGCCGAGCGGCTGTCGGATCGAGTAGACGTCGATCCCCGTCGACGCTTGCTCGGAGTGCTCGCCCTTGATCAGCGTCGGGATGCCGCAGCAGTGCTCGACCACCTCGAGCCCGCGCGTCACCTCGCCGAGCGCGTCGGAGAAGACCTTGCCGTGCTCGTGCACGAGGATCTCGGCGAGCTCCTCCCGCCGCGCGTGCAGGAGCTCGCGGATCCGGAAGAAGAGCTCGGCGCGCTTCGCCAGCGAGGTCTTGCGCCAGCCCGGGAAGGCTTCGCGGGCGGCCCGAACGGCGGCGTCCACCTCCTCCGCGCTCGCGAAGTCGACGGCGCCGGTCTGCCGGCCGGCGGCGGGGTTGTAGACGGGGCCGCTCCGGCCGGAGGCGCCGTCGACCCGGCGGCCGGCGATCCAGTGGGGAATCCGGGTGATGGCTGGCGCATCGACGGTCTCGGTCATGACCAGTAGCGTAACGCCGTGTCGGAGCTCGTCGACTTTGCAGAGGGGATGGGGCCGTTCCTCGAGCCTGCTCCGGGACGCCTGATCCGCTCGACCGGCGGCTACACGTTCAGCGCCGACTTCGGGCAGACGTGGGCGCTGGTCGAACGGATCCGGCTGCGCGAGGACGAGCTCGCCGGCGCGATCGCGGACGTCGACCGCTTCATGGCGGAGAGCGGCGCGCAGCGCGCGAGCTGGTGGCTGACCGAGCGCTCGACGCCCGCCGAAGACGCGTTCCTCGCCGCAGGCCTGCACCGCGACGAAGGCGATTACCTCCACGCAGCCATGGTCCTCACGACCGAGCCGCCGTCGGTGGAGGGGATCGACGCGCGCCAGGTCGCGACGCTCGAGGAGTTCGTCGAGTCGCGGCGGCTGGCGCTGGACGCGTTCGCGCACCCGCACCAGCGCAACCCGACCGACGAGGAGCTCGCGGCCGAGTGGGAGCACCGGAGCGACCCGATCTTCGCGGCGTGGCTCGACGGACGGATGGCTTCCACCGGCCGCGCGATCTACACGCGCGCGGGCGGCTACCTGATGGGCGGCTCGACCGCTGCCTGGGCACGCGGACGGGGCGCCTACCGGGCCGTGGTGCGCGCGCGGTGGGACGAGGCGGTACGGCGTGGCACGCCTGCGCTCGCCGTCGGCGCCGGTCCGATGTCGCGGCCGATCCTCGAACGCCTCGGCTTCGAGCAGGTGCTGCAGTTCCGTCGGCTCGAGTCCGTACGCTCCGATCCATGATGAAGGAGATCTGCCCCCGCTGCAGTACCGAGATGGAGTGGCGCCACGGGACGTTCCAGTGCCCGAAGTGCCGCCTCAAGCTCGGCTGCTGCGAAGGCGAGACGGGTGACTGCCGCGACCCGGGCTAGGTTGGAGGAGCTCGAGCAGGCGGGGCTCGACCCGCGCTCGGGCGAGCTGCTCGTGGTTCTCTGCTGGCTCGTCCGCGAGGACGTGGCGATCGAAGACGCCGAGCTGAACGGAGCCCGGCGCCGTGCGATGTTCGTCCTCGCCGCCGGCGGCGACCCGCACCGCGAGGTCGGGCCGGACTCGGTCGCGGCCGAGCGCCTCGCCGGCGAGCTCGACACGCCGGAGCGTCGCGCGCAGCTCGCAGCCGCCGTCGACGCGCTGCCCGCAGGCGATCTCCCCGTGGTGACCGCCGCCCTGGAGTCGCTTCGCGCCGATCCCGAGCTCGCGTGGCGCTCGTTCGCCCTCTCGCTTCTGGCGGACGAGCTGGCCGACGAGTAACGGCCGCAGAAAGCGACTACTCTGGAGCCACTCCGTGGCGATCTCGAGACCGGAACCTCGCCGTCGGTTGAAGCTTCCCCGCACCCTGCCGGGCGGGCGCCGGCCCCAGCCGTACTCGCGCGCAGACGCGCCGTACTTTCGCAGTCCCGGTTTCTATCTGCGCGTGGGCGGGCTGGCGGTCGTCGTGGCCGCCGGGCTCTCGCTCCTCGTTCTGCGCGCGTGGTCGATCCAGGTGCTGCACGGGAAGCAGTACGCGAAGGCGGCGCACACGCAGGCGTATCGCACGGTCGACCTGCTAGGCGCGCGTGGCGCCATCGTCGACGCCGAAGGGCACCTGCTCGCCGGCACGACGGGACACGTCGTCGTCGAGGCGGATGCCGCGTCGCTCGGCAGCCGCGACGCGCATGGTCACTGGCACCCGAGCGCCGCGGGCCTCAAGTCCCTCGGCAGCCTCGCCCACCTCACCCATACCCGCCGCGGCCGCCTCGTCGCGCGGATCAAGACCGCCGTCTATCACGCGCCCTTTGCGCCCGCGGTCGTCGTCCCCCACCCGAGCGACTCGCTCACGGCGTACATGGAGGAGCGGAGCAGTAGGTTCCCGGGCTTCAAGATCGGGATCGAGGACGTGCGGAGCTATCCGCAGGGCGCCTTCGGCAGCGAGTTCCTCGGCCTCCTCGGACAGGTGACCCTCGGGCAGCTGAAAGCGCACGCCTACAAGGGTGCGCAGCCCGGCGAGATCGTCGGCCAGAGCGGTGTCGAGGCGGCCTACGACTCCCTCCTCAACAAGGGCTTCGTCCATGCGCGAGTCCGGGTCGACTCGTTCGGCCGCATCGCCGGCGACCTCCACGAGCCGCGGCAGAAGCCGCTGCCCACGCTGCAGCTCTCGATCGACTCGCGTCTCCAGAGGGCCGCGCAGAACGCGCTGATCTACGGAATCGACCAGGCACGCGCCAACGGCCACTCGCCGCCGGGAGCCTCCGCCGTGGCGATCGACCCGTGGACGGGCGCGATCAAGGCAATCGTCAGCTACCCGACCTTCAATCAGAAGGCGGCGGCCAACAAGCCGGCCTACTACGCGCACCTCCTCCACGAGGGCGACACGACGCCGACACTGAACCGGGCGATCAGCGGCGTCTATCCGACGGGCTCGACGTTCAAGCCGATCATCTCCGAGGCGGCGCTAAGCGGCGGGATCATCACCCCGTACACGTCGCAGCTCTGCTCCGGCTCGTTCACCCTCGGCAACCACACGTTCTACAACGTCGAGCGGGGCGCCTACGAGGACATGACCTTGCCCACGGCGCTCGAGCAGTCGTGCGACACGTGGTTCTACCGCCTCGGTGCGAGGATCTGGGAAGCCGATCCGAGCAGGAAGGCGACGCTGATCCAGAGCTGGGCGCGCAAGCTCGGTCTCGGCACGCGGCCGCCCATCGACCTGACCGGCGCCGCCTCGGGCTACCTGCCCATGCCCGGCTCCTACTTCGAGAAGCTCGCCGGAACGCCGTACACGGAGGGTCAGGCGGTCAACCTCGCGATCGGCCAGGGCGCACTCCAGGTCAGCCCGCTCCAGCTCGCCGTCGCGTACTCGGCGCTGATCAACGGCGGCAAGGTAGTGCGACCTCACGTCGGCGAGGCCGTGATCAGGAACGGCGTCCGTCACGTCCTCCCCTTCAAGCCGGTGCGCCGGGTGAAGCTCTCCCCCTACACCTCGGCGATCAGGCAAGGGCTCTACGAAGCCGCCAACGACGCGGGCGGGACGTCGGCCAGCGTGTTCTCCGGCTTCCAACCGCCCATCGCCGGCAAGACCGGGACCGCCGAGACGTGCGGCGTGAGCTGCCCGGACCACTCCTGGTACGCGTCGTGGGCGCCGTACAACCACCCGAAGCTCGTCGTGGTCGTGATGGTGGAGAAGGGCGGCTTCGGCGCCGAGGCCGCAGCACCCGCCGCGAAGCGGATCTACCAGGCGTACTTCCACCCGAACGGCAACTGACCCACGACTCGCCCGCAGCGCGGGATTGCCCAGCGCGTCGTCAAGGAGGACAATGGAGACATGACGACGCCGCCGCCGCACGCCCGGCCCGAGATCCAGGCCGAGCTGATCTCCGAGGCACTCGACTCGGCGACGGTCGGCTTCCTCGTCTGGGACGAGGACCGCTGCTACATCGCGGCCAACGCCGCCGCGTGCGAGATCCTCGGGACGACGCTGGGCGAGCTCCTCGGCCAGGACGTCGGAGCGCACACCGCGGCAGGCCTCGACAGCTTCGGCGGCGCCCTCTCGTCCGGCTTCGCCTCGGGCAGGACGGTCGTGCAGCGGTTCGACGGCCGCGGCCCGGTTGAGGTCTTCTACGCGACGTTCACGACGAAGACCGCGGGCATGCCGTTCATGGCGACGCTCATCGCCCCCGTCAGTCGGTAGCCGTTCCCCGGCCCGCCGCGGTCAGGCCTTCCGTGCGCTCCAGTCGCGCTCGGCCTCGGCCTCCATTCGCTCGAGCCGCTCGTAGTAGTCGGGGAACTCCTTCATGTGCGCGAGCGCGATCTTCCCGGTGACGATCGGGTCGTCGCCCGTGACGTCCGTCTGAGGATCGTGTGAGCCGTGCTCGAACTCGACGTCCATTCCCTGGCGAAACTGCTCGAGGTCGAATCGGTCCCAGTCCACCCCGATCTCGTCGCCGACGCGTCGGGCCTCTTCCGTCGTCGTTCGCCTCGTCTCTGCCATCTCTCCACCTCCGTTCACCGATGAGTTATGACCTCTCGCTGCGTCTGAAATCCGACGCGTTCCCGCGAGGTGGAGGTTGCCATGCAGTCGGTCAACATCTTCGGCGTCGACAAGCCCGAGGGCAGGCTCGACGTTGCGGGCCTGCTCGGCTCGAGCGCTCTGACGATGTTCGTGTACGACCTGGAGCCCGGCAGGAGCTCGAGCCCGTACCACTACGAGTACGAGGAGGAGTGGCTCCTCGTGGTCGACGGAACGCTCGTCCTGCGCGCGCCGGACGGCGAGCACACGCTGCAGCGGGGCGACCTCCTGCGGTTCCCGGCCGGCCCCGACGGAGCGCACAAGGTGATGAACCGAGGCGACGCACGGGCGAGGACGCTCATGTTCTCGAGCGCACGTGTCCCGGCCGTCTCGGTCTACCCCGACAGCGACAAGATCGGGATCTGGTCGGGCAACGAGCCGGACGAGCTGATCTTCAAGCGCGGCACCGCCGTCCCGTGGTCGGAGGGCGAGGACGGCTGGCAGCTGGCCTAGCGACTACGTCTCGCGCAGGTAGGCCAGCACCGCGAGCACGCGCCGGTGGTCCTCGCTCGAGGGCGGAAGGCGCAGCTTCGTGAGGATGCCGGCGACGTGCTTCTCGACCGCTCCTACGGTGAGCACGAGCCGCGAGGCGATGGCGGCGTTCGAGCGCCCTTCGGCCATCAAGCCGAGCACTTCGAGCTCGCGCGGTGACAGAGCGTCGAGCGGAGTTCCCGAGCGCCGGCGGGAGAGAAGCTGTGCGACGACCTCGGGGTCGAGGGCCGTGCCGCCGGAGCCGACGCGGTGGACGGCCGCGACGAAGTCGTCCACGTCCATGATCCGGTCCTTGAGCAGATAGCCGAGCCCGCCACGTCCGTCGGCGAGCAGCTCGCTGGCGTAGGCGTGCTCGACATACTGCGACACGATCAGGACTCCCGTCTCGGGGGCGCGCTCGCGGAGCGTCAACGCAGCGCGCACTCCCTCGTCGCGGAACGTGGGCGGCAGGCGGACGTCGACGATGGCGACGTCCGGCCGCTCGAGGAGGACGGTGGTGACGAGCGCCGTTCCCTCGTCGACGGCCGCGACGACGTCGAAGCCGTTGTCGCGCAGCAGGCGTGTCAGGCCGTCGCGCAAGAGGGCGAGATCCTCGGCGATCACGACCCGCACGGCATCACCGCCCTGATCGTCGTCGGCCCGCCCGCGGGGCTGATCACGTCGAGCCGCCCGTCGAGCGCCTCGACGCGGCGCGCGAGGCCGCTGAGGCCGTTCCCGGCCGCGTCCGCACCGCCTGTCCCGTCGTCGACGACCTCGACGGCGAGCTCGCCCGCGTCCTCGCGCACGGCGATGTAGACGTTCGTCGCGCCCGCGTGCTTGCCCGCGTTGGCGAGCGCCTCGGCGGCGACGAAGTACGCCGCGGTCTCGACGGCGCGCGGCGGGCGCCGCGGGAGGTCGACCGCGATGTTCACCTGCAGCGGCGTCCGGTCGGCGAGCGCCGAGATCGCGGCCTCGAGCCCGCGGTCGGCGAGCACGGGAGGATGGATCCCGCGCGCGAGGCTGCGGAGCTCCTCGAGCGCCTCGCGTGTTCCCTTGCGCGCCTCGGCGAGCAGCTCCTGCGCGGCAACGGGGTCGGTCGCGAGCTTCTGCTCGGCCATGCCGAGGCTCATGCCGAGCGCCACGAGGCGTGCCTGGGCACCGTCGTGGAGGTCGCGCTCGATCCGCTCGAGCTCCGACTCCTGCTGGTCGACGGCACCGGCCCGCGTCTCCTCGAGCTCCGAGATGCGGCGGCCCCGACGCCCGAGCTCCGCTATCGCATGGACGACGAACGAGAGCGCGAGCGCGATGATCGGCCAGACCGGCCAGAAATAGCCGCGGCTCGTCACCGCCCAGATGAGCGTGAAGAAGACAGATGCCGAGACAGCGGCGCCGCCGTGCACGGCCAGCGAATGCCGAGCGGCCGGCACGCGCTCCGTCGCGAGCTCTGAGACCGCGTGGACGGCGAGCGGCAGGCCGAGGGCGATGAACGTCCACTCCGGCCAGAAGTAGCCGCGGCTCGTCAACGCCCAGATCAGCGTCAGGGCGAGGTTGACGACGCCATAGGTCGCCGCGTGCACGGCGAGGCTCTGCCGGCGCTCCCGGAGCGACGGCGGCGGGCCGCCCTCCTCCCCGCCGCCGAGCAGCGAGGCGACGAGGAGGCGGGATCCCGTGGCGAGCGGCCGGAGGAGCAGGAACAGGATCACGAGCCCAACAATGCCGGTCGGCACGCCGAGCAGTGCCCGTCCGAGCGTGTCGACGTGACGGCCGACGACCAGCGTCGTGCCCCACCGGTACCAGATCGGCAAGGTCAGGGCGCCGAGCGAGGCCGCGAGCAGCGACCACGTGGCGACCGCGATCCCGAAGCCGACCGACTGGCGCACGAGCAGGTACGCCTGCTGCCGCCAGAATGATCCATCCGAGAGGACGTTCAGGCCCGCCCGCCAGAACCCGCGCGGCCCGGGCGACCGGACCGCAGGACGCACGGACGTCCCGAGGAGACCGTTGGCGATCTCGCCGTCGAGGCGCGCGATCCCGCCGATCGCGGCGCGGAAGCCCACGAGCGCCGGCACCGCGAGAGGCGTGATCGCGAGCACCGAGACCGTCGTCCAGCCGGCGATGAGCACGCCGAGCACGAGCGGCGCGACCAGCACGATCGCCAGCATGAACAGGAGCGTCCTCACCCGCCCCATCACGCCGCCTCCGCCTCGGCCCGCAGTTGCGGCAGCCAGTGCAGGCCGCGCGGGAGGTACCAGTTCCAGCGGCCGAGCAGCTTCATCGTCGCCGGCAGCAGCACTCCACGGATGATCGTCGCGTCGAGGAGCACCGCGACCGCGAGGCCGACTCCCAGCTGCTTCATGTCGAGCGTCGAGAGCGTCGCGAAGATCGCGAACACGGCGACCATCACGAACGCGGCGCTCGTCACCGTGCTCGCGGTCGACCGGATCCCCTGCTCCACCGCCTGCTCCGTCGGCATGCCGCGGTCGACGAGCTCCTTGATCCGGCTGAGGATGAAGACGTGGTAGTCCATCGAGAGCCCGAACAGGATCGTGAACAGGAACAGCGGCAGCCAGGTCACGACGCCGCCGTTCGAGTGGAACCCGAGCAACCCCTGGAGATGGCCGTCCTGGAAGATCCACACGAGGACGCCGTACGCAGCGCCGACCGAGAGCAGGTTGAGCGCGATCGCCTTCAGCGGAATCACGATCGAGCGGAACGTCAGGAGCAACAGCAGGAACGCGAGCCCGAGGACGAACGCGAAGACGATCGGCATGTGCGAGTGCATCGCGTCGGTGAAGTCGACGTCGCCGGCCGTCTCGCCGGTGACGGCGGACTCGACTCCCCCGACCCGGCCGACGGTCGCTGGAACGACTTCCGTCCGCAGCACCTTCAAAGCGTGAACCGCAGCCGCGTTCTGGGCGCTGCCGACGAGCGGCACGTCGATCGTCTCGACCGTACGCGCGCGATTCAGCGTCGTGCGGATCGGGTTCTTCATCACGCCGGTCGCGAGCGCACGCCGGCGCAACTCGGCAATCGCCGACTGCACGCGGGGCGTGGTCACGTCGCGAGCCTGGACGACGACCGTGGCCGGAGAGGCCGCTCCGGGGAACGCGGACTGCATCGCGCGGTACGTCTGCACGATCGAGAGCCCGCGCGGGAGATCCAGGGGGCCCGTGAGCTTCGTCCGTAGGCCGAGCGCCGGCAGGGCCAGCCCGACGAGCACGGCGGACGACACGGCGACTGCCACGACGGGATGCCGGAGCGAGGGGCGCAGGAGCGCGGCCCAGACCCGGGACTCGTTCCGGTCGCCCTTCAGCCGCTGCAGGACGGTCCGCCGCGTGCGGAGCCACGCGATCCACCGCGGCTCGCGCCGCCGGAACGCGAGGCCGACCCCGGACGCGAGGACGGCAACGAGGCCGCGGTCGATCCGGTCGCCGAGCTTCGCGAGGAGCGCCGGGAGCACGGTCAGGGAGCCCACCATCGACACGAACACGACGATCATCGCGCCGATGCCGATCGAGGTGAAGGTCGCCGACCCCGCGAAGAGCATCCCCGCCATCGCCACGAGCACGGTCGCCCCCGAGACGAGGACGGCTTGGCCCGACGTCGCCGCGGCACGGTGCACGGCGTCGCGTCCTTCCCGCCCGGCGGCGCGTTCCTCCCTCTCGCGCTTCACGTAGAAGAGCGAGTAGTCGACGCCGACGGCCATGCCGATGAGCAGGATCACCGAGCTCGTCGGGCCGGACGCGTGCGCGAGGTGGCTGACGAGGCTCGAGAGCCCGAGCGAGGCGAGCACGGCCGAGAAGGCGAGGAGCACGGGTACGCCCGCGGCCACGAACGCGCCGAAGGCGAGCAGCAGGATGAGGAAGGTCAAGGGGATCGAGAGCTTCTCGGCGCGCGAGAAGTCCTTGCCGATGGTCGCGTTGAGCGCATGGTTGGCGCTCGCGTCCCCGAGCTCGGCGACCGTGAACGACGGGTTCGCGCGCTGCACCCGAGCGACCGCGTCGAGCACCGGCTGGACGCGCTGGTCGGCGGTGTCGCCGTTGCCGCGGATCTCGAAGGAGACGAGCGCCGAACGGCCGTCGGCCGAGCGGACCGGCGCCTTGACCTTCTTCACATCCGCCCGGGCGCGGAGCATGGCCGCCACGTCGGCGGCGAGCGCGCCCGGACGGGCGCGTCCGTGCGCCTCGACGAGCACGGCCTCGCCGGCCGAGTTGTCGAAGCCCGCTCCGGCGAGGATGCGCTCGGCGCGTGCCGTCTGCCCGTTCGCGTCCTCGGCGTCGGTCAGCTTCTTCGTGCCGGCGAGCGACCCGAGAGCGACCGCGGCAACCACGAGGACGAGCCAGCCGATGGTTGCGGTCTTCCAGTGCGCGGCGCTCCAGCGACCGGCCCGCGCGGCGATGTTCCCGTGCATCTGAGCCTCCTGCGACGTGATGAACCCCACGTCTCGAGGCTGCCCGCCGCGGGAATGCCGGGCAATCCGGCGTCCCGGCATTCCGGCCTGGTGGTAGCACCAGTGCCGGGACGAGGGCCGTCGCTACCCGGTGACGAGCCGGCCGAGCTTCTGGATCCACGAGTCGGCCGGGACGAGCAGGCCACGGCCGGCGAACCCGACCATGCGGTCGAGCGCCTCCAGGAACTCGGCGCCGAGCTCGGGCAGGCCGCGGAGGCCCCACAGCGTCTGCCCGTTCGTCCAGGCCGCATCGCGCGCCCGGCTCACGTCCCACATGGCGACGACGTCGTCGATGCGATGGATGCGATGGAGCAGGCGATCGAGAGCCCGCAACCACCCGGTGAGATAGAGATCCTTGATCCGCCTCTCGACCTGCGCGAGCAGCACGTCGACCCGCTCGAAGTCCGCGTGCTCGGGTGCTGCTGCGAGAAGGTCGAGACCGAGCTCCTGGCACGTCGCCACGAGCGCGACAGGCAGGTCGCGGTTGATGTGGGCGTTCATCCCGGCCAGCGCGAACTGGAGCGGAGCGATCCCCCGCCGCGACCGCTGCGCGAACAACGGCGCCCAGGCCGACGGCACGTCGGTTGCGTCCTGCTCGTACGCCTCGAGCGCCGCGAAGAACAGGCCGGCGAAGCCCACGTCGAGCCGCTCCAGGAACCGCGCGTCCTCGAAGGTCCGCTGCGCGAGCTCCGCACCGACGCCCTCGGTCACCCGCCGGTACAGCCCCGCGAAGCACGCGACCCCATCCGAGCGTGGACCCGACTGCTCGATCTCGCGCAACCGCTCGACGACGGCCGGCACCGAATCTGGAAGCGCTGCTGCCATGCGCTCGCAGCTAATCGGAGCGGCCGGACGAGACGATTTCCCAGGTGGGAGCGCGGGCACAGAAGTCGCCTATGCCGGATCGGGACAGTGCAGCGGAGCATCTCGTGCGGGGGCTGGCGTCCTCCACGCGGCACAACGCCCTCGCCTACGGCTACTCGCTCGCGACCGCCGGCGCCTTCGGCGTCCTCACGGCGCTCGACGGCGCACCACACGTGGGAGAGATCTTCCTCTTCGGGGCCGGCGGCGCGCTGACGTTCACGCTCGCCACCGCGGGAGTCACGCGCGGCTTCCGCGTAGGAGAGGAGGAAGAGCCGCGCATCGTGCAGGCGCTCGGCGCCTCCTTCGGCTTCCTCTCGGTGACCGGCGGGATCGGTGCGGCCGCGCTCGTGGGCTGGGCTTCGAGCGGATGGATCCCGTGGCTCGTCGGCCCGTTCGCCGCATCCAGCGTCTATCTGCTCCTGGGCGCGCTCGAGTTCGTCGCCGCCCGCCGGATCAGCGAGACCGCCGACCTGGAGCTCGAGGACGCGACCGAGGCTTAGAACCCGCATCGAAGTGAAGCACGGGCTGTCCGACCGCGCTGGTCGGCGCGATCCTGCGTCCTCGGTCGCGCAAATAGCGCTGCTATTCGCGCTCCCTGCGTCCTTGTCTCGCACCCGACCATCGCGCCCGGTCAGCGCGTGGTCATTCCGAAACGAGTTCTAGACGGGAGCGCTGCCGGTGGCCGCGTGCGCCGCCGCCTCGTACTCGCGCTCCCGCAGCTCGATCCGGCGGATCTTTCCGGTCAGCGTCTTCGGCAGGTCGTCGACGACCTCCACGCGCCGCGGGTAGGCGTAGTGCGAGAGGCGCGTCCGCACGAACTCGCCGATCTCCCGCGCGAGCTCGTCGCTCGGCTCGTGGTCGTCGGTGAGGACGACGAACGCCTTGACCACGGCTCCCCGACGCTCGTCGG
>DASSVO010000076.1:0-7850 GCA_035706005.1 Gaiellaceae bacterium
TCTTCTCGCTCGGGGACACGCACGCGGCCCAGGGAGACGGCGAGGTGTGCGGCACCGCGATCGAGACCGCGATGGACGTCGTCCTGCGGCTCAGCATCAGGAAGGGCGTCCACGTCGACGCGCCCCAGTACGACGTGCCGGCCGGCGCGCTCGCGGAGCACGAACGGTCCAGCTATCACGTCTGCACCGGCGTCGGCCCGGACCTCATGGAGGACGCCCGCGACGCGGTGCGGGCCACCATCGACTGGCTCGGCGAGAACCACGGGCTCGACCGCGAGGAGGCGTATGCGCTCGCGAGCGTGGCCTGTGACCTGCGAATCCACGAGGTCGTCGACGCGCCGAACTGGGTCGTCGGCTGCTTCATCCCGCAATCGATCTTCGAAGGAGGGGAGCGATGAGCGACGTCGTCGTCGCGCACGAGGAGTACGCCAAGGGGTCCCTCCGGCGCGAGCTGCGCTTCTGGGAGGCGATCGCGATCTCGGTCGGGATCATGGCGCCGACCGCCGCGATGGCCCTGAACGGCACCGTCCCGGCGTCGCTCGTCGGCCGCGCCGTCCCGCTCGCGTTCCTGTTCGCGGCGATCGCGATCGCGCTGATCTCGTACTCGTTCGTCCGTCTCACGAGCTTCTTCAACCACGCCGGCTCGACGTACGCGCTCGCGGGCGTGACGCTCGGACCGCGCTTCGGCTTCTTCGCCGGCTGGGCGCTGCTCGCCACGTACTCGTGCTTCATCTGCGCGAACATCGCCGAGGTCGGGCTCTTCGGCACGTCGTTTCTCGACAGCACCGGCATCTGGAACAACCCGTCGTGGATCGTCGTCTCGCTGATCGCCGCCGGGCTCGTGTGGTTCCTCGCCTACGGGGACGTGAAGATCGCGACCCGCGCCCTGCTCTCCTTCGAGGGAATCTCGGTGACGCTGATCGTGGTGCTCATCGTGGTCATCTTCTGGAAGGTGATCGGCCACACGGCCCCGAGCGGCCAGAGCTTCTCGCTCAAGCCGTTCGTCCCGGCCTCGGGAACGACTGTCGGCGCGATCGCCTTCGCCTCGGTGTTCGGCCTCCTCAGCTTCGGCGGCTTCGAGGGCGCAGCGGCCCTCGGCGAGGAGACGAACAACCCGCGCCGCAACATCCCGCTCGCAATCGCGTGCGCCGTCGGCTTCTGCGGCGTCTTCTACGTGATCGTCATGCTCGCGCAGTCGCTCGGATTCGGGATCGACGCGCCCGGGATCAAGGCGTTCTCGGGCTCGAGCGCGCCGCTCGGCGACCTCTCGAAGTCGTACGTCGGCAGCGGGATGGAGGACGCGATCAACTTCGGCGCGACGCTGAGCGCGTTCGCCAGCCTGCTCGGCTGCGCCGCCGGCGCGTCCCGCATCCTGTTCGCGCTCGGCCGTGACGGCTTCATCACGCGTCGTCTCGGAGACGCCTCCAGGCGCACGGGCTCACCCGCGAATGCGCTCGTCGTCGTGATGCTCTTCGGGCTGGCGATCACGATCTGGCTGCGCACGAACGGCACGTCGGCCGTCAACGCGTTCTTCTATCCAGGCACCGCCGGCGTGCTCTCGATGCTGATCGCCTACTTCGTGATCCAGTTCGGCGCGGCCAAGTTCCTGCACTGGGAGAAGCGCGAGCCACGGTGGCGCGTGATCTTCCTCGTGCTGGCCACCGCGGCGATCGTCTACACCTTCTACAAGCAGGTGTGGCCGAAGCCGGCCTATCCGTACGACCTTTTCCCGCTGATCATCGCGGGTTGGGCGGTCGCGGGTGCGGCGATCACGATCGTCTTCCCGCAGCTGACGCGGCGGATCGGCCGAGGCCTCGCCGAGGCGGAGGGACTCGCCAGGGACGGCTGAGGTACGAGAGATACCGTCCCCATGGGGGCGGGCGTACAATCGAGAGCATGGCCATGCGGACGATGAACCCTGTCCACGAGGCGAGCACCTGCGCGGTCGCCGCCACGGCCGCGATCATCGGCGCGAAGTGGACGGCGCTGCTCGTCCACGACCTCTCCGAGGGGCCGCGGCGCTTCTCCGAGCTCGAGCGCTCGTGCCAGGGCATCAGCCCGCGTACGCTCGCCGAGCGGCTCCGTGCGCTCGAGGCCGACGGGATCCTCGAGCGGCAGAGCTACCCCGAGACACCGCCGAGGGTCGAGTACCGGCTCACGGAGAAGGGCGAGTCGCTGCTGCCGATCATCGACGCGATGCGCGAGTTCGGCCACGACTGGCTCTCGTGCGGGCGCCCGCACCCGCACGCGCTCTAGCGCCGGTCGTTCAGGCGTCCGAGCGCGGTGAAGAGCGCCGCGACCGTGTCGATCCCGGCGGCGAAGTACGGGACGAGGAAGCGCTCGTTCGGTGAGTGGATGTTGGAATCCGGCAGCGCGAAGCCGCTGAGGATGGTGTCGATGCCCTTCTCCGTCAGCGCCGGCATGAGCGGAATCGAGCCGCCGACGCGGGTGAGGAGCGGCCGGATCCCGAGCGCCTGCTCGAACGCTTCGACGGCGAGCTGCACGGCGGGCGCGTCGGCCCGGACGAGCCCGGGATCCGAGCCGGTCCAGGCGATCTCGAGCTCGGCTCCCTCCGGAGCGGCCTCGCGCAGCAGCCGCTCTCCGGCGGCGCCGATCGTCTCGACGTCCTGACCGGGGGCGAGGCGGATCGAGAGCTCGGCGGCCGCGGCGACGCTGAGCGTCGTGTTGCGGACACCGGGCTTCCCGCCGAGAATCCCGTTCACGTCCGCCGAGGGCTCGGCCCACGTGCGGACGTAGAACTCGTCGCCCGCTTTCGCGTCGAGCGGCCGCGCGCCCTGCTCCGAGAGCGCCTCGGCGCCGGGGGGCAGCTTCGACCACGCCTCGAGCTCTTCCGCCGTCGGCGCGGCGATCCCCTGCCGCAGCGGCTCCGGCAGCCGGCCGTCGGGCCCGGCGAGCAGAGCATCGAGGCACCGGATGAGAACGTGGATCGCGTTGAGCGCGACGCCGCCGTACATCCCCGAGTGGAGGTCGCGCGCACCGGTGTGCACCTTCACGTCGAAGGCGACGAGGCCGCGGGTCGCGAGCTCGATCGTCGGCACGTCGCGCCGGAGCATCCCGCCGTCGAAGATCACGGCGACGTCGGCGCCGCGCTCGTCCTGCGCAACGAAGTCGGCGATCGTGTGGCCGCCGATCTCCTCCTCGCCGTCGAGGGCGAAGCGCAGGTTGACGGGCAGCGCGCCAGCCTCGACGAGCCTCTGCACCGCCCGCAGGACCAGCCAGAGCTGGCCCTTGTCGTCCGCGACGCCGCGACCGTACGCCCACTCGCCGCGGACGTCGAGCTCGAACGGGTCGGATTCCCACAGCTCGAGCGGCGCCGGAGGCTGGACGTCGAAGTGGTTGTAGACGAGGACTGTCGGCGCGCCTCCGGCGCCGTTCGAAGCGCGGATCTCGCCGAGCGCGAGCTCGCGCTCACCGAACGGCGTCAGCTCCGCGGTTCCGCCGATCCGGCGGATGAACTCGCAGACCCACTCCCCGGCGCGCTTCACGTCCTCCCGGTGAGCGGGGTCGGCGCTCACGCTCGGGATCGCGATCAGCTCTGCCAGCTCGGCGCGCCAGGCCTCGTCCACTCCGCCGATCGTATGCTCAGACCGATGCGCTTCGCGGCGGTGACCCTTTCGGCTCCGCAAGACCTTCGAGAGTTCTACGGAGGCGACCTGGGGCTCCCCGTCGACGGCGACGCGATCATCATCGGCGAGACGCGGCTCGACTTCCGCGTCGAGGACGGCGGCGCGTTCTACCACTTCGCGCTGCTCGTCCCCGGCGACCGCTTCGACGCGGCGCTCGCCTGGGCCGCCGAACGGGTCGAGCTGCTCGGCGACGTCTTCGACTTCGACAACTGGGACGCGCGCGCCGTCTACTTCCACGATCCGGCCGGAAACATCGTCGAGCTCATCGCGCTCGAAGGGATCGAGGAGAACGGCCGTGCCGGCGACTTCGCCGCGGAGGAGCTCGCCGGCCTCTCGGAGCTCGGCATCGTCGGCGACCCGCCGGAGCTGCTGCAGCGGCTCGAGACGATCGGGCTCGAGCTGTGGGACGGCGAGGTGGAAGGCGAGAGCCGGCTCGGCTTCGTCGGTGAGAAGGGCCGGACACTGATCCTCGCCCCGCCGGGACGCGGCTGGCTCCCGACCGGCCGGCCGGCGGAGGCGCACCCGCTCGCCGCGACCGTCGCGGGTCTGCGGGGCTCAGATGCGTTTGTAACAGTCTGTTACTTGTTCGATCCGGAGACCGTGCACGGAGAACAGCGGCCTCCGGGGGGCACCTAGTAACAGTCTGTTACTAGGGTAGACAGGTCCGCTCGAGACTCAGGCGACGTCTTTGAGCGAGTCCGTGGCGGCCAGTGCGCGGAGCTTCTTCAGGCTCTGGTTCTCGATCTGGCGGATCCGCTCCCGCGTCACGTTGAAGGCGCGGCCGACCTCGTCGAGCGTGCGGGGCTGCTCGCCGTCGAGCCCGTAGCGCAGCTCGAGCACCCGCCGCTCGCGATGGGAGAGCGTGCCGAGGATGTTGCGCAGCAACTCCTGGCGCAGCGTGGTATCGGCGGCCTCGTCGGGCAGCGGGGCGTTCTCGTCGGTGAGGAAGTGGCCGAACTCCGACTCCTCCTCGTCGCCGACCGGCTTCTCGAGCGAGACCGGCGCCTGCGAGGTACGGAGGATCTGCTCCACCTCTTCGAGCGGGAGGTCGACGTCGCTCGCGATCTCGACCGGCGACGGCTCACGGCAGAGCTCGCCGCGCAGCTTGCGCTCGGAGCGGACGATCTTGTTGAGCTTCTCGACGACGTGGACGGGCATCCGGATCGTGCGGCCCTTGTCCGCGAGCGCACGCGCCACGGCCTGCCGGATCCACCAGGTCGCGTACGTGGAGAACTTGTAGCCCTTGCGCCAGTCGAACTTCTCGGCTGCCCGGACGAGGCCGATCGTCCCCTCCTGGATGAGATCGAGGAAGGGCAGGCCCTGGTTCCTGTAGCGCTTCGCGATCGAGACGACGAGCCGGAGGTTCGCCTCCACCATCTCCTGCTTCGCGCGATGGTCGCCGCGTTCGATCCGCTTGGCGAGCTCGACCTCCTCGGCGGCGGTCAGGAGCTCGACCTTGCCGATGTCCTTGAGGAAGAGCTGAAGCGCGTCCGTCGAGACCTCGCGGACGCTCGCGTCGAGCCGCGCCTCCTCCTTCGGCCCGTCCGTCGCGGACGCGTCGACGATCTCGACCTGGAGCTCCTCGAGCGCGCGGTAGACGTCTTCGATCTGGGCGGGCTCGAGATCGAGCTCGTCGAGGGCGAGCGCGATCTCCTCGGCGCTCACCCGCCCGGCGGCCTGCGCCGCTTCGAGCAGTGTTCGTGCTTCTTCCGTCTCGAGAACGTCGGTAGATGACGCTCCCTCCGTGGCTGTGGCGGCCATGTCCCCCTCCCTGGCGATGCCGGAGGATGCCATGCGCAGGAGGCCCGGCGCTATAGGCCGTTCGGCTCATATTTTCTTTACTTAGACCTAGTGCCTTCCAGACTTGCGAGGAGTGTCCGTGCGGGTTTCGCGTAAGGCGAGCTCGGCCCGTCCGCGAGCGCCGCCCGCAGATGCCCGGCAGCCTTGCGGTACTCGCCGATGTAGACGAGCAGCGCACCCAGGTGGAATTCGATCGCAGGCGAGTGCGGGAAGACGGCGGTGAGCGGCCCGAGGTGCGCGAATGCCGGCCTCGGATTCGCCTTCGAGAAGAGCGTCACGGCCGCCGCAGCGCGCACGAGCGCATCGTGTGGCGCGAGCTTCGCGGCTGCGGCGAGCTCCTGCCTCGCGGAGACCGGCCGGTGGAGGTAGTTCCAGAGGAGCGCGCCGAAGACGAGCTTCGCCCGCACATCCGTCCCCGCCGCGGCGCGCTTCAACGCGGCGACCTGAGCGCTTGCGGGGAGGTTGGCGATCGCGCGCGGTAGCGCCAGGCCGGTCACGATCGGCGGCAGGCCCGGCGGCCCGCCGTGGAGCGCATCCTGCGCATCGACGCCGTACGGAGAGTCCGGATAGCGCGTTGCCGTCCGGCGCCAGGCAGCCGCGGCGTTGGCGTTCCGGCCGGCCTGGTAGTCGGCCCAACCGAGGTTGAGGAGCGCCGCAGGGTTGTTCGGGTGTCCGGCCGCGAGCGCCTGCACGGCCGCGAGGCTCGACGGGCCGCGCCAGCTCGTGAACGCCGAGCCCAGCTGCGCCTCGACCGAGTGGTAGCGACGGAAGATCGCCGCCGCCCGGGCGACCTGACCCTTCCTGTCGAAGAGGGCCTCGGCCTGCGCGAGCGCCCGCGCCTCGGGATCGCTGCGCAGACCCAGCTCGAGCTGGAGCAGCGGAGGGCCAGGACGCGGTTTCACGACCGCCCCGGGGACGGTCGTCCGCTCGCCGCGGGTCTGCAGGAGCGTCACCCCGACGACCGCCACCGCTGCCGTCGCCGCCGCAGCTGCGACGAAGAGGACGATGCGCCGGTTCCGAGGCGTTGCAAGCGGGCGCGCAGCTGTGGCCACGCTCCGAGCGTAGCCCGGAACCGGGTCGCTACATTTCCGAAAGCGATGCCGAACTACCGCGAGCTTCTCCAGCAGGTCAAGTCGGAGATCGACGAGGTCGACGTCACCCAGGCGCGAGGCATCCTCGCGGGTGGCGACCGGCCGCTCGTCGTCGACGTACGTGAGCTGGACGAGTGGACCGAGGGCCGCATCCCGGGCGCGATCCATATCCCCCGCGGCTACCTCGAGTCGCGCATCGAACAGGCGGCCCCGGATCGCGCCCAACCGATCTTCCTCTACTGCGCCGCCGGCAACCGCTCGGCCTTCGCCGCGAAGTCGCTCGAGGAGCTGGGCTACGAGAACGTCGTCTCGCTCGCCGGCGGCTACACCGACTGGAAGCGCAGCGGCCTCCCGACCGAGTTGCCGCGCACGCTCGAAGGCGCGCAACGGCAGCGCTACAGCCGGCACGTCCTCATCCCGGAGGTGGGCGAGGAGGGACAGCTGAAGCTGCTCGAATCGCGCGTCCTGCTGCTCGGCGCAGGCGGGCTCGGCTCGCCGGCCGCGCTCTACCTCGCCGCGGCCGGCGTCGGCCGGCTCGGGATCGTGGACGACGACACGGTCGATGCGTCGAACCTCCAGCGCCAGGTGCTGCATTCGACCGCCCGGCTCGGCGAGTGGAAGGCGGAGTCCGCGAAGCGCACGCTCGAGGAGCTCAATCCCGACGTCGAGGTCGTTCCGTATCTCGAGCGGCTCACGTCCGAGAACGTCGAGCGCATCCTCGCCGACGGCTGGGACGTGATCGTCGACGGCGCCGACAACTTCCCGACCCGCTACCTCATCAACGACGCCGCCGTATGGCACGACATCCCGCTCGTCCACGGTTCCATCTACCGCTTCGAGGGCCAGGCCACGGTGTTCAAGCCCGGTGCCGGCCCGTGCTATCGCTGCCTCTTCCCGCAGCCGCCGCCGCCCGAGCTCGCACCGAGCTGCGCCGAAGGCGGCGTGCTGGGCGTCCTCCCGGGCATCGTCGGCTCCCTGCAGGCGAGCGAGGCGCTGAAGCTCTGCCTCGGCATCGGCGAGCCGCTCGTCGGCCGCCTGCTCCTCTTCGACGCACTGGCGACCGAGTTCAGCGAGGTCACGCTTCGCCGCGACCCGGCCTGCCCGGTGTGCGGCGACAGCCCCACGATCACCGAGTACGTGGATTACGTCGAGTTCTGCAGTGGAAGGCCGGCAGTGGCTGCAAGCGCCGCCGGCAAAGCCGGCGCCGCGCGGCCGGGCTCGGAAGGAAACCTCACCACATGAGTCGCGTCCGCATCCCACCGATGCTGCGCGGCGAGGTCGGAGGCGTCCGCGAGGTGCCGGCCGAGGGCGA
>DASSVO010000077.1:0-21943 GCA_035706005.1 Gaiellaceae bacterium
ATCCCCGGCACCGGCAGAGCGCCCCGCGCACGCAACGCGCGCACGCGGAAGAACACGACCCCGAGCCAGGCGCTGCCCTCGTGCTCCTCGATCTCGAGCTCGTCGGGCACGCGCGCGCGCACGTCCGCGAGGGGGACCGGCCAATGCGCCCAGAACGTGTGCTCCCAGGTCTGGCCGAGCGTCCAGCGGCTTTCCGGGAGTGGGAAGGGACGGTGCCCGACGCGGCGCAGCGAGCGCGCCTGCCGGCTCGCCGCCCTCGCGTCGTCGAAGAGGTCCAATTCGAGCCCTAGAGGTTCCCCCGCAACGCCTGCTCGCGCTCGATCGCCTCGAACAGGGCCTTGAAGTTGCCCTCGCCGAAGGTCGTGGCGCCGTGGCGCTCGATCACCTCGAAGAAGACCGTCGGCCGGTCCTGCGCCGTCTTCGTGAAGATCTGGAGCAGGTAGCCGTCCTCGTCGCGGTCGACGAGGATCTTCTGCTCCTGCAGCACCGGCCAGTCCTCGGCGATCTCACCGACACGACCCGGCGCCTCGTCGTAGTACGAGTCGGGCGTGTCGAGGAACATGAAGCCTCGCTCCTTCATCGCCTCGACCGTACCGACGATGTCGGCCGACGCGAGCGCGATGTGCTGCGCGCCGGCACCGCCGTAGAACTCGACGTACTCCTCGATCTGGCTCTTGCGCTTCCCCTCGGCGGGCTCGTTGATGGGGAACTTGATCTTCCCCTGGCCGTCCGACATGACCTTCGACATGAGCGCCGAGTATTCGGTCTGGATCTGGTCGTCGCCGAAGTGGAGGATGTTCGTCATCCCGAAGACGCGCTCGTAGAACTCGACCCAGTAGTTCATCCGGCCGAGCTCGACGTTGCCGACGATGTGGTCGATGTTCAGGAGGCCGACGCCGGGGTCGGCGTGCCCGTTCTCCGACACCGAGACGTAGCCGGGCAGGAACGGACCGGCGTAGTCGGCGCGGGCGACGAAGGTGTGGATCGTGTCGCCGTACGTCGCGATCGCGGCCCGCTCGATCGTCCCGAACTCGTCCTCGTCGCGTCGCGGCTCCAGCACGCTGCGTGCGCCGCGCGACACGGCCTGCCGGTACGCCTCCGTCGCATCGGGCACGGTGAGGGCGATGTCGCGCACACCGTCGCCGTGCTTCGCGTGGTGCTTCGTGATCTCGTGCTCCTCGCGGAGCGCGCTCGTGACGACGAAGCGAACGTCGCCCTGCTCGAGCACGTAGGAGGCGCGATCGCGGACACCGGTCTCGGGACCGGCGTACGCCGTCCGGGTGAAGCCCATGGCGTGCTCGTAGAAGTACGCCGCCTGCTTTGCGTTGCCGACCCAGAGCTCGACGTGATCCCAGCCGAGCAGCGGCATGAAGTCTTCGGCCATGAGCCGATTATGCCTCTAGTCCGAGCTGAGCACTCGCCAGGTGGCGAAAGCGATGAGGAGAAGCGCGATGCCTCCGAAGAGCGCGGTCTCGATTCCCTGGAGCTCCCAGAACCGGCTCGCCGGCTGGTAGAGGACGTGTGTGAAGCCGGCGCCGTGCCGGACCATGCAGCCGGGATCGAGCGCCCTGGCGCCTTTCGTGCCGGGCGTCGCGCACAGCTGGAACACGTCGGAGCTTCCCGCGAACAGATGCCCGGCCTTGTCGCTCGGCCCTTCCCTGATGACCCAGGCGTGGTCGAGGTTCGGACCGGATGCGCGCAGGCCCCACGTAGCCGACAGAGGCGTGACGAAGCGTTGGCGGAGCCAGGAATCGACGAACACCCGTGCCGCTACGAAAGCCCCGAAGGCGACGACGAGCGCCGCTGCGCTGCGGCGCAGGAGAACCCCGACGGCGAGCGCGAGCCCGAGCGCGAAGAGCACGTAGCCGAGCGGGACGATTCCCTCGAAGTCGAACTCGTTCCACCGCCCGTAGATCTCGTCGAACGGCCTCTGGTACCAGGTGAAGAGAAGGCTGAACGCGGCGCCCGCGACGAGGACCGTCCCGACGGCGACGATCCCTTTCGTCGCGATCCAGCGCCGGCGGGTGAGGCTCTGCGTCCACGCGAGCCGCGTCGTGCCGTTCTCGAGGTCGAGAAGCAGCGGTGCCGCGAGAGCGGCGCCGACCAGTCCGGGGACGAGGTTGAACCAGCCGCTGTCGAGGAGGCCGTTGACGAACCCCGCCCTGTTGTTGAAGTTGCCGATGGTGTAGACGCACGCCTGCGTGTGGCTGTCGATGCAGCGCGCGACGTGCTGCTGCGCGAACAGATCCGCAAGGTGGATCCCGGCCGGGATGAAGGCCGCGCCGAGAGCCGCGAGGAGCGCCGCCGTGATCAGCGTCTCGATGCGCTGCTGACGCCAGCTGAGCCACGTCACGACGCCACCGGCTCTCTCCGCCGTGCGGCGTCCTGCCCGAGATAGCCCAGGACGATCTCCTCGAGATCGAGCTCGTGCACCGTCCAGCGGGAGTCGTAGATGTGGCCGTTCGCGCGGACGAGCAGAGTGGTCTGCCGCTCTGCGTGGCTCTCGCGGACGACGTCGTGCATCCGGGCGACGTCGTCTGCCTCGTCGCGCGGGCCCGTCAGCAGCCGATGCGACGCGACGATCTCGTCGATCGAGCCGACGAGCTGGGTCCGTCCGGTCGCAAGGATCACGAGGTGGTCGCAGACCCGCTCGAGGTCGGCGAGGATGTGGGACGAGAGGACGACCGTCAGCTCGCGGTCCGCGACCGCCTCCACCACGGACTGCATGAACTCGCGCCGGGCGAGCGGGTCGAGCGAGGCGACCGGCTCGTCGAGGAGGAGCAACTCGGGGCGCTTCGCGAGCGCCAGGGTGAGCGCGACTTGTGCCCGCTGTCCGCCGGAGAGACGTCGCACCTTCTTCTTCAGCGGCAAATCGAGCTCGGCGATGCGAGCGCGGGCGGCCTCGTCGTCCCAGTGCGGATTGAGCTCGCGGCCGACGCGCAACATCTCTTCGACGGTGAAGCTCGCGTAGAGCGGGTGCTCCTGGGCGAGGAATCCGACGCGCGGCAGCGCCTCCGCGGCGTCCGTGTGGGGGTCGAGCCCGAGGACACGTACGGACCCCGCGCTCGGCCGGGTCAGGCCGACGGCGAGGCGGAGCAGCGTCGTCTTGCCCGCGCCGTTCGGCCCGACCAGAGCGGTGATCGAGCCGCGCGGGATTCCGAGTGTGCAGTCTCGGAGTGCCCACTGGGAGCCGTAGCGCCGGCCGAGCTCGCGAGTCTCGAGTGCGGCGGTCACGCCACCCTCCGCGCTCGCGCCGAGCCACGTTGCTCGGAGAGGAGCGCCTCGATCGCCTGCTCGTCGAGACCGGCGGCGCGCGCCTGGCCGAACCAGTTCCGCAGCGATCGCCGAAGCTTCCCGACGTCGTCGCCGAGCGGCGAGGGCGCGGAGCTCGTCACGAAGGTGCCCTGGCCGCGCCGGCCCTCGGCGATCCCCTCGCTCTCGAGTGCCCCGTAGGCCTTGAGGACGGTGTTCGGGTTGATGGTCAGGTTCGTGACCACTTCCTTCACCGTCGGCAGCTGGTCGCCGGGCCGGAGGATGCCGAGCTGGACGGCGTGCCGCACCTGCTGGACGAGCTGGAGATAGGTCGGTACGCCCGAACGCGAGTCGAGGTGGAACTCGATCAATGCCATATATCTAGGTTTATAGATAAAGTCAGAGCCGTTGTCAAGCGACGGCCACGAAGTCCTTGCCGTCCACGAGACCGAGACCGGTGGCGAGCTCGCGCACCCTCGTCCTCCCCTCCGGCCCGGCCACCGCGCCGAGAGCCAGCGCACCGGGGAAGTCGGCCGCCCGCTCCACCGGGACGACGGGGGCGCCGTGGATCTGCTTGCCGAGCTTCCGCGGATCGACCTCGACGAAGGCGGCGAGCGGAGTCCCGCCCGCGATCAGGTCGCGCGCGAACGCCTTCCCGGTCGGCCCGGCGCCCCAGACCACCGCGGCACGACCGCCGGCGAGCAGCGTCCTGCGCAGGAAGTGCACCTTGCAGCGCCGGAACGCATCCAGCGTGTACGCCGGCTGCGTTCGCGTCAGGCGGTCCGGATGGTCGCGCCAGCGGTGGACGAGACGGTCGACGTTGCGGAAGCGGCCGCCGCGCTCCCAGATGCGGAGGACGAGGTCGTAGTCCTCCGGCCAGCCGCGGTCGCGGTAGGAGACGAGCTCCGCCCGGGCGGTGAGCCCGGGTCCGGGCAGTGGGCACTCGACCCAGAGGTCGCGCAGAGCGGCCTCGGCGGTGACGAGCGAGTTGAGCCAGACGGCGTAGGCGCGCATCCCGTCGGTCGGGTTGGGGAAGTACTCGACGCCGCCGCCTACCGCGGCGAGGCCCTCCTCCTCGATCGCGGCGACCTGCAACTCGAGGCGCTCGGGCAGTGCGACGTCGTCGGCGTCCATGCGCGCGAGCAGCGGCGCCCGCGCTTCAGCACGCGCCCGCTCGGAGGCGGCGACCATCCCGGCAGCCCGCTGGCGGAGGGCCCGGAAACGGGAGTCGGTGCGCGCGTGCTCGGCCGCAATCGCCGCCGAGCCGTCGGTCGAGCCGTCGTCGACGACGATCGCCTCGAAGTCGGTGAGCGTCTGTGCCGACAGCGACGCGAGACACTCGGCGAGAAACGGCTCCTCGTCCCGCACCGGCAGGAGGACGGAGACGCCGGGCCGGCTCACTCCGCGGCCGGCACCGGCGTCCGTCGCCGCACGCGCTCGTACACGATCCCCGCGAAGACGAGTACGCCGCCGACGATCTCGAGCGGGTGGAGCGACTCCGAGAGGATCAGGAGCGCGAAGAACACGCCGAAGAACGGCTGCATGTTGTTGAAGATCGACGCCCGCGCGGCGCCGACCCGATCCACCGCGGTGAACCAGAGGATGTTCGTGAGAAAGAGCGGGCCGACGACGGCGTACGCGAAGCCGAGCCAGACCGTCCCGGAGAACGCGAAATCCTGACGGCTCACCTGCGGGATGCTCACGAGCGCGATCGGCGCCCACCCGAGCGCGAGCACCAGCGCGCTGATCCGAAACGGCGAATAGCGGCGCATGAGCGGTGCGATCGCGATCGTGTATGCCGCCCAGGTGATGGCGAGTGCGATCGCGAGCAGGTCGCCCTTCCAGCCAGAGACGAGCCCGCCGCCCGCGCTGACGGCGATCAGAGCGACGCCCACGAAGGTCAAGCCCGCGCCGATCCAGAAAGCCCTCGGCAGGCCTGCCCGCAGGATTGCGATCGAGATCAGCCCCACGAACATCGGACACGAGCCGAAGAGAAGCGACACCGTCGAGGCGTGGGCGAACTCGAGGCTGTAGACGAAGCAGAGCTGGTTGACGAAGATCATGGCGGCGGCGACGCCCACGTAGGTCCAGTCGGAGCGGGCGATCCGGAACGAGCCCTCGCGCCACCAGGTGTAGATCCAGAAGAGGGCGATCGCCGCGAAGTAGCGAATGGCTCCGTACGCGAGCGGAAGCCAGCCGTGCTCGAGCATGTACTTCGTGACCGTGACGTTGAGCGCCCAGAGGAGGACGGCACCGAGCAACATGCCGTCCACGGGTGAAAGTCGGCGCACGTGCTCGAACGTACTCGAACGTCCCTTCGTTAGGCTCCGCTGCGATGCCGGAGCCGACCTTCAGCGACGTCGACGAGCTGCTCGGTCCCGCGACGCCGCACTTCGCCTACCAGCTCCGCGCCCGCGTACGCGAGCTCGTGCTCGACCTGCCGCAGGAGCACCCCGTGCGCCGGTACGCAGAGGAGAAGATCGAGCTGCTCGACCGGCTGGGCCACGCCTCCTCGAAGGCGGCCGACGGCCACCGCGAGCCACGCACGCGCCCCGGCTGGAGCGAGCTCCCGAGCTCCGCGCCCGCCGACGAGCCGCTACCCCGGCTGCGATGAGCCCCGGAGCCGCCGAAGGCGGCTCGGTGTTCCGGCCGGGCGTCGGCGGCTCGGCCGGCGACGCTTCCAGCCTTGCGGGCGCCTCCGTCCTCGTGACGGGAGGGACGCGGGGGATCGGCCGGGCGATCGCGCTCCGGCTCGTGGCCGACGGGGCCACGCGTGCGGTGCTCGGGTACATGCGCAACGACAAGGCAGCCGACGAAGCGGCCGCGCTCGTCGAGGAGGCGGGCGCCGAGCCGGTGCTCGTGCGCGGCAACGTTGCCGACGTGCGCACCGTGGAGGAGCTCGCCGGCCGCGGGCCGTACCGGGTCGTCGTCCACAACGCCGCGACCGGCGTGATCCGCCCTGCGCTCGAGACCGAGGACAAGCACTGGGACTGGACGCTGGCCGCGAACGCGCGCGCTCTCCTCTCGCTCGCCCGCGCGACCGTGCCGGCGATGGAGGAAGGGGGGTCGATCCTGGCGATCTCGAGCCTCGGCGCGCAGCGCGTCCTCCCGAACTACGTCCTCGTTGGCACCTCCAAGGCGGCGCTCGAATCCGTCGTCCGCTATCTCGCCGTCGACCTCGCGCCGCGCAGGATCCGCGTCAACTGCGTCTCGGCGGGCGTCGTGGACACCGAGGCGCTCGACTGGTTCCCGAACAAGGAGCAGATGCTCGCGACCGTGAAGCGAACGCCGGCGGGACGGCTGGTGGAACCCACCGACGTCGCGGCGGCGGTCTCCTTCCTCTGCTCGCCGGACGCGGCGATGATCTGCGGCCAGACGCTCGTCGTGGACGGCGGCTACTCGCTCGGGGCGTAGGCAGCGTCGTGGAGCCCACCGAGGAGAACATCCGGGCCTGGGACGACGCCCACCGGGTGCGCGCCGAGCCCGTGGAGCTGCCCGCCTACGTGCAGCGCACCCTCGGCGATCTGAAGGGGAAACGCGTTCTCCACCTCCTCTGCGGGACCGGTGAGGCGACCGCTGCTCTCGCCGAGCTCGGTGCCGTCGCGACCGGTGTCGATCCGCGGCCCGCGGCGCTCGAAGTGGCGCGCGAGCGGTGGCCCAAGGTCCTGTGGGTGGACGGCGACCCGCAGTCGCTTCCGCGCCAGCTGCGCCGCGGCCGCTTCGACCTCGTCTACTCGGGCGAGGGGGTGCTCGGCCCGCTCGACGACCTCGACGGCTGGGCCGTCGGCATCGCGGCCGCGCTGCGCGCACACGGCGAGCTCCTCGTCTTCGACGACCACCCCGTCGCCGATTGCGTCGACGGCCTGCTCCGCTGGCGCAGCGACTACTTCCGCGACCCGGCCGATCCGGACCGGCTCTGGCGGATGGGTCAGATCGTGAGCGCGCTCGCACGAGCCGGGCTCCACGTCGAGGCGCTCGAGGAGTATCCGGGGGGCACCTCGCGCCGCCGCCACGATCGCCGCATCCCGGCGACGTTCCTCCTCTACGCCCGGCGCGCGGTTTAGCCAGGTCTCGGGCCGCCACGTCCGGTACCTGGTACCGGGCGTGTCCGGCCGGAACCTGTTCAGTCGGGACATTTTGGCCTGGCCGAGCAGTTCCTCCTGTCCACTGCAGGCATGGCCGGAACCTGGTTCCGGCCGTGTCTCCTCAGGACAGTCGTTCGAACGCTTCGTCGAGCTCGGCGTCCGTGATCGTCAGCGGTGGGGTCGCCTGGATCAGGGAACCGTGGAGACCGGCCGGGACGACGAGGACGCCGCGCGCCAGCGCCTCCTCCGCGTCGCCGGCACGCGCCCGCAGCAGCCCCCGGCCGTGCCAGCCCGCCCGCTCGAAGCGCTCGCCCAGGTCGCGCACCCGGTCGAGCAGCTTCGGGACCTCTTCGAGCACGACGAGCGCGGCGGCGCAGGCGAGCGGGTTCCCGACGTGCGTATGCGTGTAGACGTCCTCCGGCCCGAGCCGCCAGACGTCCTCGAGCCCGTCCCTGTAGAAGAGCGCAACGGACAGCGGGAGGCCTCCCCCCAGTGCCTTGCCGACGCAGAGCACGTCCGCGACGTCCTCTCCCGGCCACATCTCGCCGACGCGGCCGAGCCCGGCGTAGATCGAGTCGACGAGGAGCAACGCCCCCACCTCGTCGCAACGGCGGCGCAGGGTTGGGAGGAAGTCTTCGGGAGGCACGCGCGAGCCGGATCTCCCCTGCACCGGCTCCACGATCACGCAGCCGGCGTCCCCGGGCAACGGCCCGGGATCCTCGCCGTACGGCCTCCGATGCACCGGGCCCGGAAGCCACGGCGCAAACGGCTCGCGGAAGCGGTCGAAGCCGGTCGCCGCCAGCGCGAGCAGACCGGTGCCGTGGTACGCGCCGTCGAAGGCGACGATCCCCGGCCGCCCGGTGGCGAGCAGTGCCGTCCGGAGCGCGATCTCGACCGCGTCCTCCCCCGTGACGCCGAGCTTCGCCGGCCGCGGCAGCCCGTCGCGCAAGCGCACGGTGACCTCGGCGTCCGCGAGATCCCCCAACGCGTGCACGACCTCCTGCCGACGCCAGGCCTCGAGAATGCGCCGGTTGCGGTGGCCGAGAGCCGCGACGCCGAAGCCGCCGGTGAGATCGAGCAGCTCGCGCCCGTCGGCGAGCGTCACGCGACACCCTTCGGCCCCCGCCCAGATCACCGCGAGTTGAGACGCAGGACGCGCCCCGCCGTCGCCCGCGCAATCGTCCCCGCCATGGCCGGGTTCTCCTGCAGCCGGCGCAGCGAGTACCCGTACCAGTGCTCGCCGAACGGGACGTAGACGCGCAGCCGATGGCCCTCCGCGACGAGCTCGTCACGCCGCTCCTCGCGCACACCGAGCAGCATCTGGAGCTCGTACTCGAGCGGCCCGAGCCCACGCTGCGAGATCCGCGCGAGCGACTCCCCGATCAGCCACTCGTCGTGGGTCGCGATCCCGACGTAGCACCCGGCCTCGAAGAGCGAGTCGAGGCAGCGGAGGAAGTTCGCGCGGACGGCCTCGTAATCGGTGAACGCGATCGTCCCCGGCTCGAGGTAGATGCCCTTGCAGAGCCGGACGCTCGGGCGCAGGTCCGCGAGCGCATGGACGTCGTCGAGCGAGCGCCGCAGCCGCGCCTGGAGAACGACGCCGAGGTTGTCGTGACCGTCCTCGCGAAGCTCCCGATAGAGCCGCAGCGTGTCGTCCGTGGTCGACGAGTCCTCCATGTCGATCCGGACGAAGTTGCCGAAGCCGGCCGCGACGCGCACGACGTCGAGGAGGTTCTCGCGGCACAGCTCGTACGAGAGATCGAGCCCGAGCGCGGTGAGCTTGACGCTGACGTTGGAGTCGAGCGCGGCCTCGTTGATCGCGGCGAAGACGTCGCGGTAGGCCTGGGCGATCGCGCGGGTCTCCTCCTCGCGCGTGATCTCCTCGCCGAGGACGTCGACGGTGGCCATCTTCCCGCCCGCGTTCAGCTCGCGGACGCAATCGACCGCTTCGGCGAGCGTCGGACCGGCGATGTACCTCGAGGAGAACAGCTGCACCACGGGTTTCGGCACCGCCGGCAGCAGGCGGACGAGGGCGGAGTCGAGCAGCGACACGGGCGCGGCGATTCTACGCGGGTGCGGGCTTCGCGCCCGGGCTAGGTCTCGCGCATGAAGCCCTGGCGAGCTGCGCTCACGAGCGCCACCGCCTCGGGGAAGAGGACGCGCATCGCGTCCCGGAGGGCGATCGCCTGCTCGTCGACGCCGCCCTGGGGCTGGACCTGCTGCAGCGCAGCAGCCGTCAGCTCGACCGCCGTGTTGAGCGTGAGCGTGGCGAACTGCTCCCGCTGCGCCTCCTGGACGTTCTCGGCCTGTTGCTCGGCGAACTCGCGCAGGCCCCGCATGATCTCATCGGGGTCACCGCCGAAGGGGAATCCGAAGCCGCCGCCTTCCATGCGGTCAAGGGTAGCCGCGTCTCGCACCGCTACGTCAGCGGCAGCTTGTGGTTGCGCTCCACGTCGTCCGCCAGCTCCTCGACGGAACCGAGCGCCGCCTGCATCGCCGCTGCGAACGGAGAAGCGCCGCTGTCTCCGAGCGCCTGCTCCAGTCGATGCGAGGCCGACCCGATCGCGTCGAGGTACGCCCCGCTCGCCACGCGCGGCTCCGGCTGCAGCGCTTCCGCGAGAGAGGCCGCAGCAGCTTCCGCCTCCTCGATTCCCTCCGGGTTGTCGATCTCGCGGATCTCGACGAGTCGGGCCCGCAGCTCGGGAAGATGGCCGCCGCCCGCGGACTCCTCCGCCACCTCGCAGAGCGCCGCGAGCGAAGCGGCCTCCCGCACGAGGCGACCGTCGGTCAACGGCTGCGCGTCGTCTCCGAGCGCGAGCCAGGAATGCCCCTCGGCGGACTCGAATGCGCAGAGGTAGACGCGGCGGCCGAGTGTCTCGGCAACGAGAACCCCGGCAATCTCTTCACCCGGCCCCGCGAACGCGGCGGCGGCGCTCGCGATGCGCGCGACGTCCTCGGCGACCGTCATGGGGCCAGAATAGGGGCGTGGAGGTCTCTGCCCGCACGCGCCACGCCCGCGAGCTGTTCGCGCCGCTCGGCCCGACCTACGACCGTTACGCGCGCCTCCTCTCCTTCGGCCAGGATCCTCGCTGGCGCTCGTTCCTCGTCTCCCGGATCCCACCCGAAGCGCGCCGGGTCCTCGACGTCGCCACCGGCACCGCGGCCGTGGCGATCGAGCTCGCGCGGGCCGGCGCGTCCCGGTCGGTCGTCGGCGTCGACCAGAGCCCCGAAATGCTCGCGGCCGGGCGTGAGCGAGTCGAGCGCGAAGGCCTGGGCGAGCGGATCGAGCTGCGCGAGGCGCGAGCCGAGAGCCTGCCGTTCGCCGACGGGGAGTTCGACGCACTCACGTTCACGTATCTCCTGCGCTACGTCGACGACGTGCCGGCAACCCTGCGCGAGCTCGTCCGCGTCGTCCGGCCCGGGGGCACGGTCGCGATGCTCGAGTTCGGCCTTCCGCGCGGCGCGTGGCGCCCGCTCTGGGAGCTGTACGTGCGGGTCGGTCTGCCCGTGGCCGGGGCGGTCGTGTCGCCCAGCTGGGGCGGCGTCGGCCGCTTCCTCGGCCCGAGCATCCGGGACTTCTGGCGCGACCGGCCCGAGCCGCGCCTCCTCGACGCGTGGCGCGAGGCTGGGCTCGTCGACGTCCACGCGCGGCGGTTGAGCCTCGGAGGCGGGATCGTGGTGTGGGGGCAGCGGGCATGACAGCCACGCGTCCGCGGCCGGCGTTCTACGCGCTGCGTCCCGGCGGCTGGCGCGACTACGTGACGCTCCTCCATCCGCCGTACACGCTCTGGCACCTCTCGTACGTCGCGGTTGGGGCAGCGCTTGCCCCGCGCATGGACTGGCCGCTGCTCGGCTGGACGACGCTCGCCTTTGCGCTTGCGATGGGCGTCGGGGCGCACGCCCTGGACGAGATGCGCGGAAGGCCTCTGCAGACGCGCATCTCGCCGGCGATGCTCGCGACGCTCGCCGTGGTCTCGATCTCGGCGGCGGCCGCAATGGGCATCGCCGTCGCCGTCTCGAGGACGCTGTGGCTGCTCGTCTTCGTGGCCGTCGGTGCGTTTCTCGTCGTCGCGTACAACCTCGAGCTGTTCGGCGGCGCCTTCCACGGTGGGCTCTGGTTCCCGGCCGCCTGGGGAGCCTTCCCCGTCCTCACGGCCTATTTCGCGTCGGCGCGGACGCTGCACGGAGCCGCGTTCGCCGCGGCGGGGTACGCGTTCGCCTCGAGCTGGGCGCAGAGGAGGCTCTCGACGCCGGTCCGGCTCGTCCGTCGCCGCGTCGTCGCTGTCGAGGGCACGGCGCGTCTCGACGACGGGACCACGTTCGCGCTCGACGCGGACGCGCTTGCCTCGGCGCCGGAGATTGCCCTCAAGGCGCTCTCCGCGGCGACAGTACTCGTCGCGGTCGCGCTTCTTCTTCTGCGTGCGGGATAGGTCTCTACACTCCGGACGGTGGCGCTGACGACCATCGCCGATCTCGTCTTCGCCGGCGGCGTCGTGCTCGCAGCGCTCACGCTCGCCGGCGCTGCACTCCACCGTGGGGCGACGTCGCTGCTCGCCTCCTCCGCCGTGCTCGAGGCGTGCGCGGCCGTCGGGATCTGGGTCGCGTTCGCCCTGCGTCACGACCGCCCGCTCGCCGTTGCCGCGGGCGGACTGACCGTCTGCACCCTCGCCGCCGGCGCGGCTGTTCTCCTACGCCGGGCACTGCGACGTGTGGGCGCCATGGACGCGCGTCTCGCCGAGGCCCAGGCCGACCTCCTCGCGTCCGTCGAGCGAGAGAAGGGCGCGCTCGGCAAGGAGCTTCAGCTCACGCTCGCCCGAGCCCGGGCGGATTCGCGCTCGCTGCTCGAGGAGCAGGAGCGACAGATCGCAGAGGAGCGCCGGGGGCTCGTCGCGGAGCGCGAGCACCAGGCGACGGCGGCGCTCGGCGACAAGCTCAACCAGGTCCAGGCGCAGGTCGAGCAGCGGCTTGCCGAGTGGTCGCAGGACCTCGACCGCGCGGCCGAAGCGACGAGAACGCGGCTGTCCGAGCTCGAGCAGCGGCAACAGCAGCTCCTGCGCGAGATCGAGCTCCGCCTGACCGCCGACTCCGAGCGGCTGTCGGCCGAGAGCGAAGAGCAGCGGGCTGGTGTGGCACGTCTACGCGCCGATCTCAACCGAACGCTCGAGGATGCACTGGGGCAGGTGAGCAGCGAGCTGGAAGCCCACGCTGCCGAGCGCCGCCGGGCCCTTCACGAGCTCGAGACACGGATGTCCCGCCGGGAGCGCGAGCTCGCGGAGCAGGCGCAGCGGGAGGAGGCGGACGCGGTGCAGCGCGTCCGCGCGGGCTTCGAGGACATCTCGCGCCGGCAGATCGAACAGCTCGAGCGCGCGGTCGACCGCGCCGTGGCATCCCACGCGGACGAGGCGGCCCAGCGCTTCGCGCAGCTCGTCAAGACCTCCCGAGAGGACGCAGCAAAGCGCCTCTCCCGCGAGCTGGACCGCGCTGTCAGCACGTTCTCGCGCGAGGCCGAGACGGTGCTCGCGGAACGGCTCGCGCACGTCGGGGATGCGGGCGCGCAACGGCTCGAGCACAGGGTCTCGGACGTGGCGGGTGAGCTCGACCGCCGGCACGACGAGCTCGTCACCGCGCACGATTTCCGGCTCGGGGAGCTCGAGGCCGAGATGCGCCGGCGGATCGACGATCTCAAGGCGGATCTCGACGCCGAGCGCGGCGTTCTCGAAGCCCGCTTGCAGGAGCTCCTGCGCCGCTTTGCCTCGGCTGCTGCGGTCCGCGAGTCCTAGTTCCTAACAAAAAATTGGCCTAACAACGCCCGGGAGGGTTCGTCGGAAGCACCACGAACCTGGTGAAGCCATGAGCGAGACGACGACCCCGATCCTCGAGCCCGTCATCGACGAACGGTCGAAGGTGGAGAGCTGGCGCCTCCACATCCTGATCGAGGTCGGCTATCCGCTCCCCCTCGCGGAGCGGCTCGCCGTCAGCGAAGCGGATCTCCACGTCGCCTGCGAGATGCTCCGCAGCGGCTGCAAGCCGGAGACCGCCGCCGAAATCCTGCTCTAGGCAAATCCTCCGGTAGGCCTGTGCCCACCCGGCGAGGGCGCGAGTACGCTGCGCCGATGGCCAAGGTCGAGGCTCTGCCCTACGACGACCGCACCGTCTATTCGGTCGCTGCGTTCAACCGCGGCGTCGGGCAATGGCTCGCACGGCTTCCCACGGTCTGGGTCGAAGGAGAGGTGACCGAGCTCCGCCGACACGAGCGTTGGGCCACGGTCTTCTTCACGCTCAAGGACCCGTCCGACGGCTCCTGCGTCGGGGTGACGATGGCGCGCGGGCGGTTCGACGCGCTCCGGCTCGACCTCGGGGACGGCGAGCGGGTGCACGTGTTCGGCCGGCCGGAGCTCTACAAGCAGCGCGGCGAGTTCAAGCTCCGGGCGCTCACGATCGAGCGCTTCGGGGTCGGCGCCCACCTCGCCTCGCTCGAGCGCCTGAAGGCGAGCCTTGCCGCGGAGGGCCTCTTCGCAGAGTCGCGCAAGCGGCCGCTGCCGTTCCTCCCGCGCCGCATCGGCGTCGTGACCGGCAACGACGCGGCGGCAAAGCGCGACGTCGTCACCACAATCCGCTCCCGCTTTCCGCCGGCATCCGTGCTCGTTGCGGAGACCTATGTGCAGGGCCCGCGCGCAGCCGGCGAGATCGTCGCGGCGATCGGCGCCCTCTGCGAGCAGCCGGAGGTGGACGTCGTCGTCCTCACGCGCGGAGGCGGCAGCTTCGAGGCCCTCCTCCCGTTCAGCGACGAGCGGGTGGTCCGTGCGGTCGCCGGCTGCCCGGTCCCCGTCGTCTCGGCGGTAGGCCACGAGCAGGACACGCCGCTCTGCGATCTCGCAGCCGACGTTCGTGCCTCGACGCCGACCGCCGCCGGAAAGCTCGTCGTGCCCGAGCTCACTGAGTTGTGGGGCAGGCTCGACCGCGCCCGCGGCGCGCTCGCGCGCAGCGTCCGGCGATCTCTCGAGCACGACCGGCAGCGCCTCGCCCGTTCGGGAGAGCGCCTGCGAGCCGGCCCTCGCCAGGCCGTCCAGCGGGAGGGCCTGCGGCTCGAGCGCACTCGTGAGCGGCTGCGGCTGGAACCCGCGCTCGCGGTCGAGCGAAAGCGGGCGGTGCTCGAGAGCATTGCCGCCAAGCTCGCTGCGTTGTCACCCGTGCAAACACTCCAGCGAGGGTACGCGATCGTTCGGACGGAGTCGGGTGAGGTCGTCGCCTCGAGCGGCGATGTCTCCGCTGGCGCTCACGTCGATGTCACGCTCGCCGACGGCGGTTTCGGCGCGCGCGTCGAGGACGTGACGCCGTGAGCGAACCCGCGGAGCAGACGTTCGAGCAGGCGCAGGCCGAGCTCGAGCAGATCGTCGAGCGGCTCGAGCGCGGACAGACGCCTCTCGACGAGGCGCTCAGCCTGTGGGAGCGAGGCGAGCAGCTCTACGCCTTCTGCCGCGCGAAGCTCGACGCCGCCGAGGGTCGGGTCGAAGAGCTCGCGCGCCGCGCAGAGCAGTCGCGACCGCCGGCTGCCGTGACCGACCCGACCCCGAACGACGGCTAGCGTGCGGCAGCGCGCTCGACGCTGCTCCCGCTCGCCGCCTCCTGTGAGGGCACCTCGGCCTGGTGTGCGGCCGGCATCACGCGCAGCATCGCGAACGAGAGTCCCTCGCGTGCCAGGAAGAGCAGCCCGACGCCGATGCCGACCGACGCCTCGATCGCCTGCAGGCCAAACCCGTACGCCACACCGACGCTGTAGGACACCCCGTAGCCGACGAGTGCGGAGGCGATCGCGACCTGGACGAGACCGACGTTGCCGGGCCAGAACGGGAGAATGGTCACGACGTTCATCACCAGCAGGACGACTCCGGCCGCCGGCAGCGGCGAGTGGATGTCGAAGGCCCGCATCGCGGTGTAGACGGCGAAGATCTGGCACGTCCAGCCACAGATCTGGAAGAAGACGGCGCCGGCAGTTCCGAGGGGCGAGCGCAGCACCCCGAGCCCGGCTCGACCCATCGCCAGCAAACGGCGCACGGGGCCAAGCCCTTCGACCGAGATCAGGGTGGGGCGCCGCGCGCTCACGAATGCAAAGGCAAAGAGGCCGACCCCGATCGCGATCACCGCGAGCATGCTCGCGCGCGCAGAGGTCGGGATGCTCGCCGTCAGGACGACGTAGAGGATCAGGAGCAGTACCGGCACGATGTCGAAGACGCGGTGCGCGAACACCGTTCCGACCAGCGTCGCCCAGGCGCCCTTCCGCCCGTGCATCTTCCGTGTCAGCACCGCCACGCGCGCGAGCTCCCCGATCCGGCCCGGCAGCACCGCGTTCGCGAACAGGCCCACGGAGAAGGCGGAGAAGACGAGCGGCACGCTTGGCCGCGGCGGCTCCATCGCGGAGCGGATGACCGTCGCCCAGGCCAGGGCGCGCACGACGACCGAGAGGAGATTGAGCGCGATCGCGGCGACGACCCACTCCCAGCGCACCGCACTGAACGCGTCGCCGATCGCCGTGAGACTTCCGTGCCTCCACCAGAGGAGGCCCGCCACCGCTGCGAGGACGAGGAGACCGACGGCTGTTCGCGCCCAGCGGCTGGACGGAAGGCGTCTGAGCCGGCTCAGCTCGCTCGACGACTCGTTCGCGGGCGACATCGGGCCATTATCGTCGCGGCCCGGTGCGCCTTCGTTCCCCGTACGACCGCGAGATCGTTCGCCTTGCGCTGCCGGCGCTCGGCGCGCTCGCAGCCGAGCCCCTGTACGTCCTCGCCGACACGGCGATCGTCGGCCACCTCGGCAGGCCGCAGATCGCGGCGCTCGGTCTCGCCGGGACGGTACTCGCCGGTGCGTTCACGATCTTCAACTTCCTCACGTACGGGACGACCGCCGTCGTCGCCCGGGCCTCGGGCGCGGGCCAGAAGGAGCGCGCGGCTCGGCTCGCGTCGCAGGCGCTGTGGGCGTCGCTCGGGATCGGGCTCGGGCTCCTCGCCGGTCTCGAGATCGTGGGCGCACCGCTGCTGCGTGGCCTCGGCGGCCACGGCCGGTCGGGACACTTCGCGCTCACCTACTTCCGGATCGCGGCGGCCGGCCTCCCCGCGGCGCTCGTCGCGCTGGCGGGCCAGGGGTACCTGCGCGGAGTCTCGAACCTGCGACGCCCGCTCGAAATCGTGGTGGCGGCAAACGTCGTCAACCTCGTGCTCGAGGTGCTGTTCGTCTACGGCTTCGGCTGGGGGATCGCAGGCTCCGCAGCCGGCACTGCCGTCGCCCAGGCGGGAATGGGTGCGGCCTTCGTCGTCGAGCTCCTCCGTCCGCATGCGCCGTCGCGGCGGCCGAGCCTTCGGGAGATGAAGCCGCTCTTTCGCATCGGCAGGCAGATCTTCGTGCGCACGGCGGCTCTCTACGCCTCGTTCCTCGTGGCCGCCTCGGTGCTCGCGAGGATGGGTGACGCGCAGCTCGGCGCCCACCAGATCGCCTACCAGCTCTTCCTGCTTCTCTCGCTTCTCCTCGACGCGGTCGCGATCGCCGGCCAGGTCATCGTCGGTCGGATGCTGGGCAGCGGGGACGGGGACGGCGCGCACGCGGCGGCCGTGCGGATGATCGCTTGGTCGGTCGTCATCGGGCTGTTGTTCGCCGTCGTCCTCGCCCCGCTCGCCCACGCGCTGCCGCGTGCCTTCACGGACGACCCCCATGTGCTCCACCAGGCCGCGCTCATGTGGCCGTTCCTCGCGGCGATGCAGCCGCTGGGCGGGGCCGTCTTCGCGCTCGACGGCATCCTCATCGGAGCCGGCGACACGCGCTTCCTCATGTGGTCGATGCTCGCCGCCAGCGGTCTCTTCGTGACGCTCGCCGCCCTCGCGCTCTCCCTGGGCTGGGGCGTAACCGGCGTATGGGCTGCACTCGACGTCCTGATCGTCGCGCGACTTGCGCTCCTCGGCCCACGCTTCGCGCGCCGCAGGTGGGCAGTTGTGGGCTGGAATTAGACTGTCCTGATGGAGGGCCTGGCCGAGCTGCACACCCACCTCGGCGGCTCGGTCTCCTCCGACATCCTCTGGTCGCTCGCCCATCGACAGGGGATCGCGCTCCCCGTCAAGGACTTCTGGGACTTCGACCGGCTCGTGACCGTGTCCGACCCGCGCGGCGTGCCGGATCTCGACGCACTTGACGCGATCTACCACTGGACGGAGCTGATCCAGTCGAGCCCGGCCGCAGTCGAGGTCTCGGTGCACGGGGCGATCGGCGGGGCGTACCGGTCGCAGGGGATCACGACGCTCGAGCTCCGCTTCAACCCGATGAAGAGGAACCGCGGCGGCGAGCGCGACCTCGACCACATCATCCTCGCCTCGATCCGCGGGCTCGACGTCGCCAGCCTCGAGTACCCCCAGGTGCGCGCTGGTCTGATCCTGATGATGGACCGGACGTTCACGCCGCACCAGAACGAGATCATCGTGGAGAAGGCGATTCGCTGGGCGCCGCGTGGCGTCGTGGGAATCGACATCGCGGGGCCGCGGCCCGGCGGAGAGCGCTACGACTACTCCCAGGTGCAGCCGATGGTCGAGGAGGCCCGTGCCGCCGGCCTCGGCGTGACGATCCACGTCGGTGAGGAGGGTGGCGAGATGGGCCGCGCCGAGATCGGAGAGGTGCTCGAGCTCCTGCGTCCCGACCGGATCGGGCACGGGATCCTCGCGGCCGGCGACGACGAGCTGATGCGAGAGCTGCGCGAGCGCGAGGTCGTGCTCGAGATCTGCCCCACCTCGAACCTGCTCACGAAGTCGCTGCCCGACGAGGACGCGGTGCGGGACGTCTTCCGTACGTTCGTCGAGCACGGCGTCCTGTTCACGATCGCGACCGACGGGCCGGAGATGATGCGCACCCACCTCCGCGACGAGTTCGACCTGCTGCTGCGGATCGGCGCGCTGACGCAAGAAGAGCTCACCGAGGCGAACGCGCGCGGCCACGAGGCCAGCTTCGTGGGCGATCTGCACGCCACCCGTCCGAATACCCCCGTCGGCCGATAGCTGCTGCTCCGGCGCGGTCGTAGCGTGCCGGGGCATGAGAGGCACAGACAAGGCAAAGCCCGACCTGACCGAGCGCCAGCTCCAGATCGTTGCGCTGATCGCGCGCGGGTGCTCGAACGACGAGGTCGGAGAGCGTCTCGGCATCTCGCCGAGGACGGCGAAGGCGCATTCTGACGTGCTGCGCCAGAAGCTCGGCGTGCCGAGACGGCGGCAGATCCCTGCCGCGTTCAAGGCGCTCACCGGCGAGGACCCACTCGCGCGTGAGCTCGCGCCGGCGCTCGCCGGCGCCGGGGGCTGACGGCGACCCGCGCTCGGGCCCTACCCCGAGCGCGGGCCCCCCGCCTGCAGCGGTCGTGAAGAGCGGCTGAGAGAGGAGTAGGGTTCTCGAATCCCGGGCCCGGCGGCCCGGCAGGGGAATGGTGGAGACGATCACAGCGGCGGCTTCGCCCGCGCTCGACCACATCATCGAGCGCCCGCGGTTGATTGCGCGACTCGAGGCGGGAGGCGGCTCGCGCGTCTCGGTGCTTGCGGCTCCAGCCGGATACGGGAAGACGACGCTCGCGCGTCAGTGGTCGCAGCGTCAGGCCGGGCAGGTCGCCTGGTACCGGACGAGGCGAGCCTCGGGAGACGTCGCGTTGCTCGCGGTCCAGCTCGACGAGTTGCTCGCGTCGACGGCTCCGGGCCTGCCACGCGAGCCGCAGGCCGTCGCGTCGATTGCGTCGGTCAATCCAGCCCCGAAGCCGCTGGCTCGCGCGATCGTGCGAACCTTCGAGTCGCTGACCCGCGACGTGCTCCTGGTGGTGGACGAGTGGGAGGCGGCGGGGACGGACGAGGCCGAAGAGCTGCTGTCGATGCTCGTCGGAGGGCTCGACATCCGCTTCCTGATCACGACGAGGACGCGACCCGACTGGTTCACTCCGCGCCTCGAGGTGTACGGGGAGGGTCTCGAGATCGGCGTGGACGAGCTCGCCATGACCGACGACGAGGCGACCAAGGTCCTTGCCGCTGCGGGAGCTGTCGCCGGCCGGGCACGGCTGATGCGCACCGCCGACGGCTGGCCCGCTGTCCTCGGCTTGGCGGCGATGAGCGGGGACGTCGACTTCACGTCGAGCCGGCTTCTCTCACACACGCTCTACGACTTCCTCGCGAGCGAGCTGCTCGCAGCCGCGACCGCGGAGACGCAGACGGCGCTGATCCTGCTTGCGGTAGCCGCCGCTCCCGACGTCGACGTGGCACGGACACTGCTCGGCGAGGGCGCCGAGGACGTGATCGAGGAAGCGGTGGCGCGTGGCCTGCTCGCTGTGACGGAGCGGAAGTCACTGGCGCTCCATCCACTCCTTCGCGAGCTGCTGATTCGGCGCTTCGAGGAGACGGATGGTGAGACACGAGCCGCTCTGCTGGAGTCCTGCCGAAGGCTTCTGAACGCGAGTCTGTGGGACGAGGCGCTGTGCGTTGCCGAGGCCGCGCGCGATGCAGCGTTCGCCACCGAGGCGATCGGCGCCGCATTGGACGACCTGCTGGCGGCCGGGCGGACGAGCAGCCTTCAGCGATGGGTGGTCGCCGCGCGGGTGGCGGGAGCAGAAGGCGGCCTGATCGACTACGCAGAAAGCGAGGCGCTGTTGCGCGGGGACGAGCTGGACCGGGCCATGGCACTCGCCTCCCAGGCGGCGAGGTCACTCGAGGGAGATCTTGCTGCGCGCGCCCACCTGGTCGCGGGTAGGTCAGCCCACCTGACCGACCGCTCGGAGCTGGCCGAGGAACATGCCGAATCGGCGATCGCACAAGCCGAGATACAGGCGACCCACGAAGGAGCACTGTGGCTGAGTTTCCTGGCTGGCATTGGGCCCGAGACCCGTGAACTTCGAAATCGACTCAGCCACTTCAAACGCGATGCCCAGTCAGGCATTCAACAGTCACTAATGACTGCCGCTGGCGAGCTGACGCTCGCGCAGTTGGAGGGTGAGCTCGAGCGGGCGATCGACAACGCCCGATGTGCGTTATCGCTGGCGGAGGAAGGCATCGATCCAATCGCACATACGGGGCTCTTGAGCGTCTACAGCTACTCGCTGATCATGACCTGCCGTTACAAGGAGAGTCTGCAGCACATCGAGGCGCTGACACGCATCGCGGAGACTTGTGGCATTGAGTTCCCAGTCAGCTACGCGCAGATCTTCCGCGCGAGAGCGCTCATAGGGATGCGTAGATTCGGTCCCGCCGGTCGCACCTTGTCGACGCTCGAGCGCCGGATGCAGGATCAACCAGGCAGCTACTTCCTCAGCAATATTCCGGTCGAGCGCGCACGGCTGTACGTGAGCGTCGGCGATCTGAAGCGTGCAATCGACGTTCTGTCGCCGGGACCCTTTGAGGAGCTGGATCGAACTGGTCGAGGCGAATTCCTCGGCTGGCAGGCACTTCTCTATGCCGCCGCCGGCGACTCCGGCCCGGCGCAGACCCTCGCTGCCGAGGCGCGGCGTGCGAGCCGCGGACTTGAAGTCGCTGTCCTCTCATTCCTTGCGGATGCGATCGTCGCACTTGCGGAGCGTGACCGAGAAACAGCGGCTGCTCGAATGCAATCGGTAATCGACAGCCGCGTCTGGGACCCGGTCGTCCTCGCCATGCGCGCGACGCCGGCGATCGGCGCGTTCATTGCCGAGCAGACCGAGTGGCGTGGCTGGCTGCAGCGCCTACTCTCGGCTTCCTCGGATACCTCCCTTGCGAGCAAACTCGGTCTTCGAGTACCCCGGGCGGCTCGACGCACAGCCGACCTCACTCCGCGCGAGAGCGAGGTTCACGACTTGCTCGCGCAGGGATTGACCAACGAAGAGATTGCGAGGCTCCTCTACATCAGCCTCTCGACAACCAAGGTGCACGTGAAGCACATCTACGACAAGCTCGGGGTTCGCTCGCGGCTCGAAGCCGCCCGGGCGCTACGTGACGACGTCTAGCGCGACGGCAACGTCGGCCGCATCTTCCTCCAGCTGCAACCGCTCGCGCATGAACGAGGAGCCTCGGCCGGACCGGTAATCGTCACCGGCGGCGGCCAGGATCGCCTCGAATGCGGCGACGACCGTGGTGTCGAACTGCGTCTCCACCGCCTGCGCAAGACGCATGCGCGCGACCCGGCTCGGCAGCGCTTCGCGATAAGGACGGTCGGAAGTCATTGCGTCGTACGCGTCGGCAACGCCGATGATCCGCGCGAGGAGGGGGATCTCGTCGGCGTGCAGGCCGTCCGGATAGCCCATCCCGTCGATGCGTTCGTGATGAGACCGGACGACGTCCGCGATCTCGGAATAATCGTCGACGTTGCGCAGGATCCTCTCGCCGATCTCGGAGTGCTGCTCCATCTGTCGGCGCTCCTCCAGCGTGAGAGGTCCCGGCTTTTCGAGCAAGCCGGCCGGGAGGCCGATCTTGCCGATGTCGTGGACGAGACCGCACAGGTGTACGAGCTCCTGTTGCTCCTCGGACAGTCCCATGCGCTCCGCAATGTCGCGCGCATAGATCGCGACAGCGGCGGAGTGACCGGCGGTGTATTGATCTCGCGCGTCGAGCGTCGCGACGAGGGCGGTTGCAAACGAG